>JBBDRA010000004.1 GCA_040905715.1 Candidatus Paceibacterota bacterium
TCGCTTCGCGATTGTTGTTCAAAAAAGGTTCGCGCAAAGGATACAATCTCACCGCATTTTGTTGATGATAGAATACTTTTGTACGGAAGTGATCGATATGTGTCGATTTTCTTGTCTGCCGCATCGTACTAAACACTAAAGACCCCCCATGCTTCGCGTAAAGCTACGCAGGACAAGCGGTATTTAGTGTTTAAAAGCTGGTTTGTGAGCAGCGGGCGTATCCGTCCTCTCCGCAGACTAAAATTTTTTATCGGAGAGCCTCGATTGCCTAAAGGTTAATATCTAAGCTAAACTTAAGACATGAATGTTATCTTATACATGGCAATATCGGCAAACGGATTTATCGCTCGAGAAAACGGCGACGAAGATTTCTTATCACACGAGAACTGGAATAGGTTCTGTGATCTTGCCAATAAATACAACAACTTCATAGTCGGCAGAAAAACATACGAGGCGGTAAAGAACTGGAAGGATGGATATGGTTTCGACGATTTGAATATGGAGAAGATTGTTGTCTCTCAAGACGCTTCATATCCTCTCAGTGGTTCTTATTCTTTGGCTACATCTCCTCATGATGCCCTCGCAAAGCTTGCTGAGAAAGGATTTCAAGAAACGTTACTGGCAGGCGGTTCAGCTTTAAATACCGCCTTTGCAAAAGCGGGACTCATCGACGAAATCGTACTGAATGTCGAGCCGGTTGTTATCGGAAAAGGTATACCCCTTTTCTCTTCTGGAGGATTTGAACTACCGATTGAATTGCTAGACACTTCCAAAAGTGACACCGGCATCGCTACCCTTCGCTACAAGGTGAAAAAGTAGATGAGGGTCAAATACCTAGTGGCATGAATCTTGTCCATGACACAGGGAAGTCGGTCTGATAACATACTTGTATGCCTACATACAATAAACTTGTTCGGGACAAGATACCCGAGATTTTAGATCAGAAGAATATACCGTACGAGAAAAGAATTGCTGACGAGAGTGAGTTTAAAAATGAGTTGATTAAGAAGTTACTTGAAGAAGTAAATGAATTTTCTGAGACTCCCACCACGGAAGAACTTGCCGATATTGTAGAGGTGGTTGAGTTTCTTAAAAAACTCCCGGAGTATTCGAACGTAGAGAGTATTCGGTTAAATAAAAAAGAAGAACGGGGCGGTTTTGATGAAAAAATAATTTTGAGGGGAGAAAAATAGCCAATAGTAGAGTCTTTCTAAACACGCCACCCGGGTGGCGTATTGAAAAGAGTACTTTCGTTCTCTGCTTTTCCCTGGTTACTGTTTTTTAATGGGGTATACTGCAAATAACATTTCATTAACGGCTAAACGTGATTAACTCAAAATCTATGGAACAAGAATTTCAACAGCAACCTCAAGAGGTAGAACCAAAGAATAACGGCCAAATCATTGTCGCTGTTGGCGTTAGTGTTTTACTGACGGCTCTCGTGGTCGGTTTTGGTGTTTACTTTGTAATGAGTAAGTTTGCTGACCCGCAAAAACAAACCGGGAGTGATCTTGTTACGGAAACTGAAGGAGTTAATGATATTAGCGAGTTGGTTTTACAAGATGTGGTAGATGAGATCGTTTACGTAGAGCAAGAATCTGGAGAGTTGGCTCAACTGGATACAAATAAGCTCAAAAAAGCTGGTCGTTACTATTACGTAGATATCGAAGCACAAAAAATTTACTATCTCAAAAAGAATATCGATGGAGATAGTGTTCAATTAGGGAATGCTACGACTATAGATTCCAAGAGCTTTTCGATTTATAAAAATGATAATCGTTATGCACATGATTTAATAAATGTGTATGCGGTATTGTCAATTCCGTGGTCGTCAGATTACGAATTTGGCGTTATCGAAAAAGCTGATCCACTGACTTTCGAACCAAAAATTGTCGAACAATTTGATGTGTCGCAAGGTAATACGTTTCAAGGATGGATCTCTAGAGACAAAAATAATGTCTATTATAAATATGAAATTTTTGAACACGCTGACCCAAAGAGCTTTGAGATTTCAGAGAATGTCTCAATCAATAAAGACAAAAATAATGTTTATCTGTGGAGAGAAATTTTGCCTAAGGCAGACCCTCAAACTTACGAAATATTATTAGATGAGAGTGCTGCGGGCCGCGGTACAGTGTATGGAAAAGACAAAAATAATCTTTTTGTTGATTACTGCACGTTGAGCGGAGTTGATACGGCATCAGTTAATTTTGAATATGTTCCAAATAAGGGGCGTGTATTTTCTGACAAAAATGGTGTTTTCACAATCAAACATGATGAAGAATCAAATACGTGTTCGATAGTTCGAGAATAGAAGCTCTTCGTAACGGATACTTAATATATAATACGCCTATCGATAGCGTACGTGTAGTTCTGATATGCAAGCACCGCAAGGCTAAAGCAGGTCTTGTTGCTCGCACATCCACTAGATACAAAAAAAGAGATAGGCTATACTACACATATGCATTTTATGTCTCTTGATCTCGGTGTTGTCGCGCTCGCGGCGTTGGTTCCAATGGTGCTGGGAAGTTTCTGGTATTCACCGGTAGTATTTGGTAATCACTGGCTGACACTCTCTCGAATAAAAACGAGTAGCATTCAGCAGGCACGTCTTGAGATAGCTGTTGCGCTCTTCGGAAGTTTTCTTGCTTCGTTCATCATGAGTTTCGTGCTGGCAATGCTGATAGAGAATTTGTTTGTGATAACAGCAGTTGATGGCATGGTCCTTGGCTTCTGGATCTGGCTTGGGTTTGTGGCTACTACAATGATCCCGGAGTATCTATTCGGTGGCAGTGCCAAACCGTACTTGCTGTATGTGCTGAATGCCGGTTACCACCTTCTTGCTCTGATAAGCATGGGCGGACTACTGGCTCTCTGGATGTAGTCACCGTGAGCCATAGATAGAGATATGCAAAAAAACTTTTTTATCGGTCTTGTCGGCGCCCTGGTTTTGCTCGTCGGTTTTTATGTGTATCAGTTTGCGTATCAGCAGGAGTCTTCGCCTTTGCCGGACCCTGAAGATCCGGATGCCGGTGAGGTTATTCGCTCGGTAGAGCTCGCGGGGGAGTGTGTTGACGTAGATGTTGCTCAAGAGCCTAGTGAGCGGGCACAGGGTCTCTCCGGGCGCACTGAGTTGCTTGATGGGACCGGCATGTTGTTTGTATTTGAGCAACCCGACCGTCATAGTTTTTGGATGAAAGAGATGAATTTTTCTATTGATATGCTGTGGTTCTCCGAAGATAAACGTGTCGTGCATATTGTTAAAAACGCCTCACCTGAGAGCTTTCCTGAGTCTTTTCGACCCGATGAGCCTGCGCTGTATGTCTTGGAAGTTCCGGCTGGATTTTCACAGGAACAGGGTGTAGAGGCGGGGGATTCTATGGGCTTTCAGGCTCAAGCCTGTGGATAACTTTTGGTCTTTATAGGTTCAATTCAGGGTGCTTTTTAGATCAGGTTACAAGAGAGTCCTGTTTGGGTCAGATAGTACAGGCGTTTCCACGTTTCTCGATTGACAGCCACTCATTTTTTATTTCGTGTATGGGCTGTGGGCTGACCTGGGTTGCATACGGGGGTAAAATAGGAGAAACAGATGCTCATCATTACAAATATTAGTAGTAGTATCAGTAATACTTTTCGATAATCCACTTTACTATGGCAAACGAGAAACGATCTACACGATCAAAGAAAAAAACAACCAAATCATCGGCTCAAGCAAAAGAGAGCACGACAGCGAAGACGTCTCGATCAAAGAAGGCTAAGAGCGGCATGACAAGCGAGCAAGCCGGCGCATTCATCAAAGGTGTTCGCAAGCGTGACGGTTCGGTTGTTGGTTTCGATCTCGACAAAGTTGCCAACGCGATCTACAAAGCAATGCTTGCCACCAACACCGGTTCGGATGTAGAGGCAAGTATGGTCGCGAATAAAGTGTTTGCTGAGCTGGTAAAGATCTCTAAGAAACACAAAGATTTTGTGCCGACCGTGGAAGGTATTCAGGATACGGTCGAAAAGGAATTGATGCTTTCTGATTATGTTGAGGCCTCTAAGTCGTACATTTTGTACCGTCAGGAGCACGCGAAGCGACGCGAGCAAGGGATCAAGGTTCCTAAGAAGGTTCAAAAGTTGGCGAGTGAGAGTAAGGCGTATTTCCGAAATCCTCTTGCTGAATTTATTTACTACCGTTCGTACTCCCGTTGGATGCCGGAAGAGAACCGACGCGAGACCTGGATCGAGACAGTTGATCGCTACATGGACTTCATGAAAGAAAATGTGGGTAGCGCAATAAAAGCAAACGAATACGCTGAGATCCGAGAGCATATTCTTCATCAGTGGTCGATGCCATCGATGCGACTGATGTGGTCTGCCGGCGCTCCGGCACGCAAGACCAATGTCTGTGCGTACAACTGCTCGTTCATTGCTCCAAGTCAGCTACAAGACCTTGGTGAGATCATGTACCTCTCGATGTGCGGCACCGGTGTTGGTTTCTCAGTCGAGAGTCAGACGATCCAGCAGTTGCCGATCATCCAAAAGCAGTCCGGCCAGCATGTCGGCACGCACACTGTAGACGACAGCAAAGAAGGGTGGGCAGATGCGTTCGTCTACGCGATGCAGACCTGGTTTGACGGGAAGGATCTTGATTTTGATTATTCCCAGGTTCGCCCGCAAGGCGCACGGCTCAAGACAATGGGCGGTAAGGCGAGTGGCCCGGATCCATTAATGCAATTGATGGCGTTTGCAAAGCAACGAGTGCTTGCACGACAAGGTAAGCGGCTTTCAAACCTTGATGCGCACGACATTATCTGCAAGATCGGTGAGATCGTTGTGGCCGGTGGTGTGCGTCGAAGCGCTCTGATCTCTCTTTCTGATCTTGATGATGATGACATGCGAGACGCTAAGAAAGGCCAGTTCTTCTTGACCGATCCACAGCGCGGCATGTCGAACAACTCCGCTGTCTACGAAGAGAAGCCAAGCAACGAAGATTTTCTCGATGAATGGGTGGCATTGATGAAGTCCGGTTCAGGAGAGCGAGGTATCTTTAACCGTGGCGGACTTCAGAGTCAGCTTCCGGAGCGTCGATGGAAGGTGTTCGAGGATCATGCGCCAACGAGCGGAACGAATCCGTGTGGTGAGATCATCCTCAGGAGCAAGCAGTTCTGTAACTTAAGCGAAGTAGTGGCACGTAAAGAAGATGACGAAGCTTCGCTTATTAAGAAGGCTCGCATTGCTGCTATCCTCGGCACGTATCAGTCAACGCTGACCCATTTCCCGTATCTTTCAAAAGAATGGAAAGAGAATTGTGAGGAAGAGCGCCTTCTGGGTGTTTCGATCACCGGTCAGTGGGACTGTCCGGCAGTACGCAACCCGGAGACGTTGGAGAAGATCAAGAAGGAGGCGGTCAAGGTTAACAAACAGTTTGCAAAGCGTCTTGGTGTTAAGGAGTCAACGTGTGTGACGTGTGTGAAGCCATCGGGAACGGTCTCTCAGTTGGTAGACGCAAGTTCGGGTATGCATCCGCGACACTCTAAGTATTATATTCGACGGGTTCGCATCACCGGCACCGACAGTCTGTTTCAGATGTTGAAAGATCAGGGTGTGCCGTACAAGCCGGAGAACGGTCAGAGTGAAGAGAATGCACACACATTCGTGCTGGAGTTTCCGGTCAAGGCACCCGACGCTTCGATCATGAAAGATGACATGACCGCAAATGAGCAGCTTGAGTACTGGAAAATGGTGAAGGAGAATTACACCGAACATAATCCGTCGACCACGATATCGGTCGGACCAACTGAATGGGTTGAGACAGCAAACTGGATCTATGAGAACTGGGATCAGGTTGGCGGTCTTTCATTCCTTCCGCGCTTCGATCATGTGTATCCGTTGGCGCCGTACGAAGAGTGTGATGAGAAAACCTATAAAGAGCTTCTCAAGCGGTTTAACGGTATCGATTTCTCGAAGATCGTGACGTATGAAGCACAGGACAACACGAAAGGAGCAAAAGAGCTGGCGTGTGTGTCGGGAACGTGTGAGATCATCTAGCTCTCTTCTAAACTAAGTTATAAGTTGCAGAACACAGGTCGCTTTTGGCGGCCTGTTTTCATACTATGAGCCGGTATGTAACTTGTGCACACGACGCAAGGATTACTCAGCTGATATACTACAGTTAATCAGTACACACACCATGATTCATCCAAGAGTGTTATCAAGTATGCTCGGGGCGCTTGTCGTTAGTGTTGCTTTTTTGGTGTTTATACTGCCTGTGGATGCATCAGAAACGAACGGAACCATAGATGCTACGGACAAGTACGCGAAATTTATTGATGGACATGGAAAGGTGAATTTCAAACCGGCAAACGGCACGGCGGTAAGTGTGACCGACTCGGCGCTTGCTGGCGATGTGTGGGGTGAGAAAGTGGGGTGGATAAATCTTCAGCCTACGAATGGAGGGGTAACGAATGATGCGGAAGGAAACCTGTCGGGATATGCTTGGGGAGAAAACACCGGCTGGATCAATTTCAACACAACAAATGCACAGGTAACGATCGATGATAATGGATATTTTGAAGGATACGCATGGAGCGAGAATTACGGCTGGCTTTCGTTTAATTGTTCAGACGAGGGCGAGTGCGGCAGTGACGATTATAAAGTACGCACCGACTGGCGTCCTGAAAGCGTGCGTGATGACAGTGATCCGGAATGTAGCGATGGAATTGATAATGATGGTGACGGCGATATTGATCACCCTGACGACGAAGGATGTTCCAGCTCGTCGGATGACTCTGAGGATTCCGATGATGGCGGGGACCCTGGTACGTCAAATAGTTCGCCGGAAATAACTCTTTTGGGCAATGATCCGACGGTGGTAGAGGAAGGGGAGGACTATATTGAACCGGGATACACAGCAACAGACTCAGAAGACGGTGATCTGACTGATGATGTTACTGTGTCCGGTAGCGTAGATACATCCACTGTGGGTGAATACACGCTTACGTACGAGGTGTATGATTCCGGCAATCGTCGGGCGCTCGTGCGACGTGATGTGCATGTGGTAGAGCCTAACGAAAGACCGATCATTACACTTGTTGGTGATGAGGCAATGAGTATTGAGCAGGGATCACTGTTTACTGATCCCGGTGCTACTGCATCCGATCCTGAAGACGGAGATATTACTGGCGATATTGACGTTACCGGCTCAGTTAATACATCTGTCACGGATACATATATTCTTTACTACGATGTTACTGATAGCGATGGTAAGTCAGCGGTTACTATTGTTCGCGAAGTTACCGTCACTCCGGAAGATCAGGTCGGAGAAGTGCCAACAATATCTCTGATAGGTCCGGCAATCATTGAGCTTAATGTGAACGATGCATTTGCTGATCCCGGAGCTACAGCGATGGATCCTGAGGACGGCGATCTCACTGATCAGATCGTTACAATCGGTAGTGTCGACACATCTGTCCCCGGTACTTACTTCCTCCGCTATGATGTTACCGACTCTGACGGCAACGCTGCGCCGGCTAGAGTCCGCCAGATCCGTGTGACGGAAGAAGACGACGAGCCTGATGATGATCCTGACAATGATCCTGATGGCGATCCGGATGATCCGGATGATCCGGATGAACCTCGCGATGACCCTGATGATGATTCTGGCAGTGGAGGCCCTGATGATCCGGCTACAGATGATGAGACCGATGACGACGATGATGTTATTACGACCACTGTTCGCGAAGTTGCAGAATTCTATAATAGCCCGGTCGGCTCGGTAACTACGAAGGTAGTTTCAACAGCTGGTCTGATCACCGGTAGTATAGGCGCAGCGGCAACGCTGTTCATGTCCCCGCTTGCTTTAGGTGAGCTGTTTCTTATTCCGTTGCGTCTGTGGGCACTTTTGTTGTCGTTGCTCGGATTAAAGAAAAGATATCGACCGTGGGGCACGGTCTACGACAGTGTTACCAAGCAGCCGCTTGATCCGGCCTACGTCATACTTGAGGACATGGATGGAAATGAGCTTAAGACCTCGATCACTGATCTTGATGGTCGATTCGGTTTTCTTATTGGTCCGGGGCGCTATCGGATCAAGGCGCATAAAACTAATTACTCGTTCCCGTCAGAAAAACTAGCTGGTCAGACAGATGACGATCTACATCCGAATCTATACTTCGGAGAGCCGATCGATGTCACTGAAGAAGGTGGGGTAGTGGCAAAGAATATCCCGATGGATCCGGAGAAATTTGACTGGAATGAGTTTGCAAAGAATGATCAAAATTTGATGAAATTCTATTCCCGTTTTGACGTGATAAAAAGCAAGATCGTGAAATGGCTATTTTACCTCGGATTCGTAGTGACTCTCGTAGCGTTATTCTTTGCTCCGGAGCCGTACAATTACATCATTTTTGCTTTGTATGTTGTTGTGGTCATTGTTTCGTTCGTTGGTTTGAAGCGAAAGAAGTCCGGCCGTGTTGTAGATGATGAAACCGGGGCGCCGCTTTCGTTCGCGATCGTACGACTCTTCTCGCCGAACCTCGGTCGGGAGATCTCAAAGACCGTGTGCGACAAGTACGGACGATACTTTATGCTTATTTCAAATGGTGATTATTACGTGGTTATAGAGCGGAAGACAGGAGAGGACGAATACGAAAAAATATTCACCTCTGAGTCGTTTAAAGTAAAGAACGGTATTGTGAAAAAGAAATTTCGGGTATAGAAAGAGGTTTTAAGATATTACAAAAATATCTTTCTTGGTTCTGAAATAGCAATGTAAACATCTTCTTTGAGAGGATCCTGTCCACATCAGTTCGCCTTTTTTATGCGCTATAATAAGGCTATATATAAATGATCTTCGCTCACAAAATACGCTTTATTGTACGCAATTTTTTGGTACTGGCAGCGGTCCTTGCAGTCAGTGTTCTTGTTGTGGCAGTTATTACTCAAGCAGCAGCTCCGTCTGGTGGATATGCTCCAGGGGCAACGCTTGATCCGGATTGTTCACCGGGCGATGCGGACTGTACAGTTGCTGTCGGACCGGATGGAGCAACGAGTACGTTGCAGTACAACGATGGTGGTGTTTTGGGTTCAATAGCAAATTTCTTCTATGATTCCGGGACCGGAAACATCGGTATCGGTACCTCAACACCTTCTTCGCTGTTCACTGTTTCAGGTACGATCGTTGCTAATGGGATACACGCCACCTCTACCGGCTTTACGTTTCCTGACGGCACCACACAGACCACTGCGGCAAGTGCCGGTGCTAGCTCTGCTTCCTCAACCGGCGCGATCCAGTACTCCGACGGGTCAGGTGGATTCCTGGCAGATGCAGACAATTTCTTTTGGGATTCTTCTACAAGTCGGTTAGGAGTGGGGACGAATACCCCGAGCAGTACATTTGAAGTTGTTGGTGATAGTGTGTTGCTTAATTTCCTCGAAGATTACTCGGATTACGGCATTAAAACAGGGGGAGGTATTCACTTCTCTCAATGGAGTGATGCAGATCCAAATGTCTATTTTAATGTCTTTGAAGATGCTGGGTATTCATTTTTTAATAATGATGCAACAAATGAGCTATTGCGCATTACCAGCGATGGTCTTGTTGGTATTGGTACCAGCACTCCATCTACGGCCCTTTCGGTCAACGGCGAAACTCTCGCGTCGTACTTCACTGCAAGCTCAACAACTGCCACCTCAACCTTCGGCAATCTCAAGCTTCTCGGTACCGGCCTAACCTTCTCCGACGGCACTCAACAAACCACCGCAGCAAGTGCCGGCGCTTCAGCTGCCTCGTCCACCGGCGCGATCCAGTACTCCGACGGGTCAGGCGGATTTGTGGCAGATGCGGGCAACTTCTTCTGGGACGCGACAAATGATCGACTCGGTGTTGGGACCAACTCGCCAACATCACCGTTCCATGTTTTGGCGGATACAATCTATGGGCTTACCTTGCAGCGGGATCGGTCTAGCGTTTCCTCAAATCTTATCGGATTCAACTCGAGCAATGACAGTTCGTATCTTTCCGGGTATGTGGGGTCGAAGAGTGCGCCGGGGGACGGGGAGGTGTATGTATACTCCGGATCTCGAGATGATGAAGTTCACAAGGTTGATTCTTCTGGTAACAATGTATGGGAATACACTGGGCACAGTGATGATATAAATTTTGTTGCTGTTGATTCAGACGGTAATGTGTACTCCGCATCAAATGACGATGAAGTTCACAAGATAGACTCTGCCGGGAATAACATTTGGACGTATACGGGGCATACGGGGAATGTAAGTGCTGTTGCTGTTGATTCGGGCGGTAATGTCTACTCGGCTTCAAGTGATCAGGAAGTTCATAAGATCGATTCAAGCGGCAATCAGGTTTGGACATACACCGGACACAATAGCAGTGTGAATGCTGTTGCTGTTGATTCAGACGGAAACGCATATTCCGCCTCTGATGATGACGGAGTTCACAAAGTAGATTCGAGTGGTAATCAGGTTTGGACGTATACGGGGCATAGCGACAGGATTCTTGCTGTTACTGTTGATTCGGACGGTAACGTGTATTCAGGATCTTTTAATACAGATGAGGTTCACAAGGTAGACTCGAGCGGTAATCAGGTTTGGGTGTATTCCGGTCACAGTGAAGGTATACGGGCTATTGCATCTGATGCGGACGGTAATGTGTACTCTGCGTCGAATGATAATAGTCTCCATAAGATCGACTCAAATGGTGATCATGTTTGGACGTATGCAGGCTACGGTAGTGCTAATGCAGTATCTGTTGCTGTTGATTCTAACGGTAATGTCTACTCCGGAGGGAATGACGATATTCTTCACAAGATCGACTCAAACGGTGATCAGGTCTGGACGTATACAGATCATGCCGGTTTTGTTTTGGGTGCTGCTGTCGACCCTGGTACTGAGGGTGCCGGCTTCTGGAGCGAGGCCATCCCCGCAACCGGCCCCGCGGCACTTGTTTTTGGTACGAACGAAACACCGACAAACTCCGGATCGATAGCTGAGCGTATGCGCATCACCGGCGAGGGCTTGGTTGGCATCGGCACTACTAACCCGGACGAACTTCTCCACGTAGCCGGCAACGGACTTTTTGATGATCAATTATCCGCAGACACTCTCTCAGTTTCAACCACCACTGGTACGAGTACGTTCGCAAATGCGCTTGGTGTTGGTTCTACTTCAACGTCACTCGCAAACATTTTCAACGTTGATGGCTCTGCTTCGATCGGTTCCTCGTACGGAGTATTTAACGCACCAACCAACGGTCTCATTATTGAGGGTAGCGTCGGTATCGGCACTACTACTCCAACCACCGCACTCTCCGTTAACGGCGAAACTCTCGCGTCGTACTTCACTGCAAGCTCAACAACTGCCACCTCAACCTTCGGCAATCTCAAACTTCTCGGTACCGGCCTAACCTTCTCTGACGGCACTCAGCAAACCACCGCAGCTAGTGCCGGCGCCAGCGCTGCTTCGTCCACTGGCGCGATTCAGTACTCTGATGGGTCTGGTGGATTTTTGGCGGATGCAGATAATTTCTTCTGGGATGCGACAAATGATCGGCTTGGTATTGGGACAAATTCACCAGCGTCACCGTTTCATATCTCAGTGGATACAGAGTACGGTTTTACCTTGCAGCGGGATCGGTCATCACAGGGTTCGAATCTACTTCGATTTACCTCGAGTGACAATAGCTCTCATTTATCTGGGTATATTGGGTCAAGAAGTACAGCGGAAGACCAGGCTGTCTATCATTACACTGGTGATACTTCTGGAAATGTTCGTAAACTTGATTCGAGTAGTAATGTCGAATGGACAAATTCAAACGGCACGGGGGAAGTTATTGATGTTGCGGTTGATTCGAACGGTAATGTATACGCAGCATACTACGATGAAGATAAAATTAAAAAAATCGATTCGACAGGAAATCTTCTTTGGCAATTTGATGTTACTGGACCGCGCTCGGTTGCAGTTGGTACAGATGGATACGTATATACTGCAGGTTATGATGATTCTGTTAGAAAAATTGATTCTTCAGGAAATCAAGTTTGGGTGAACAGTGCTGATATTTCATCCAATAATGCTATGGGTGTTGCTGTAGATACAGACGGTAATGTGTATGTGGGTGATAGTGATGCTATTAAAAAGTTTGATTCTGACGGTACTCTTATACAGTCATTTGGACAGGTTACAATGAAACTAAAAGTTGACACCTCCGGGAACATATACAGTGGAGGAAATTCATCTGAATATGTTCGCAAGTACGATTCTGATTTCAATCTGCTTTGGACGTACAGCGGATTCGAAGATAGTAGCGGTCCAGGTCAGTTTGATGGTATTACTGATATAGCGGTTGATGATGATGGTAATGTATATGCTGTTTCGAGGAACGATGATTGGGTGGCGAAGATAAATTCAAATGGTAGTGAGGTATGGACGTACGATCTTTCGTCTACAGGAAGCGGAGTAGATGTTGATACGTCAGGACTTGTTTACGTAAGAGAGAACGACAAGGTTACTATACTTGACTCGAGCGGTAATTTGGTAAGCGTCTATTCCAATTCATCAATTAATAATGCTGGCGGTATGGCTGTCGATCCTGGTTCTCAAGGCGCTGGTTTTTGGGACACGGTTGATGCTACCGGTCCCGCAGCTTTGGTGTTCGGTACCAACGAAACACCAACCGCTGCCGGCGCGGTTACTGAACGTATGCGCATCACCGGAGAGGGGTTGGTTGGTATCGGTACGACTGCTCCTGATGAACTCCTCCACGTTGACGGGAACACGAAGGTGGGTGGTGAGTTGAAGGTTGCCACTACCACCGGCACCTCCACGATCACCAATGCTTTGGCGGTTGGTACGAGCTCAACTGATACCGCAAACCTCTTCACGGTCAGTGGCTCGGCAGTGATCGGGTCGTCGTACGCAACAACCTCCGCGCCGACCGATGGCCTCTTAGTGGAAGGGTGGGTCGGTATCGGCACAAGCACGCCGGCGCATCCGCTAGCACTAGCCTCAGGCGCACATGTTACCGAAGGGGGAACGTGGACTGATGCATCCAGTCGCGAGTACAAGGAGAACTTTGAGAGCCTGAGTGCGTCTACAACACTTGCCAGCATCAGAGAGCTCGATATAAGTCGATGGAACTATAAAGTTGAGAGTGAAAGTGTTCAACACATCGGACCGGTAGCCGAAGAATTTCATAAACTGTTCGGTGTTGGAACAGATAGAACCATCGCGTCGCTTGATACCTCAGGTGTTGCCCTAAGAGGAGTGCAGATACTGGCAGATCAGCATGACTTGCTTTATAGCGTACTTGACCTCTCCATAGATGATATTACGGCGGACTCAGGAGAACTTGTGCCGGAGGGAAGCAGGTTTATCGAGCTTGTAAAAGAAGCGCTCACACATCTAGGTATTCAGATCAAGGATGGTGTTGTTTCAATTGCTCAGATCGGTGTTGAGTTGTTGCAAACGGATCGAATTGAAACACAGGAATTCTGTACTGACGGCATCTGTCTTAACCAAAGCGAATTGAAGGCACTGATCCGTGATTATGCTCAAGGTTCTGATTCAACAGGAGATGAGGAAGAAGAGGAAAGTAATGATGCTAATGAAGAAGATAGGGGTGACGACAAGGAGACTGATCCGGATGATCAGGAAGATACAGATGATTATCCTGATGATGGCAATGCGGATGATGCTGGTAATGAAAATGAAGACGCAGACAATGATGAGACAGAAGAAGGAAGCGAAGAAGATAACAAAAAAGAAGAGGGGGAGAAGGATGACAGTGATGAAAATGAAACTGATGACGGAGAGGGTCAAGGAGATGGTCCTGATGGTGAAGAGGGCGATGAAAAAGAATCGGGTGATGGTAGTGATGAGGACGACGAGAAGGTTGACGATGAAGAGCAGGAAACCGGCGATGAAACAGATGAAAGCGACAACGAAGACACCGATGAATCGGAGGACGATACAAGTGATGGTCAGTCTGAGGAAACAGGATCTGACGAAGGAGGTAGTGAAGATGAATAGTGTTTTTTCTTGACCTTAAAAACTTTACGTCCTTGCGCTACCAAGCCCGTAATGTGTATATATTACTTATACACACACGCTCGGGTAACCAGGTGCTACAATAAAAACATACTAACCAGTAAGCATTTTCTCTATGGCAACTCGAGTAGCAATTAACGGTGTGGGGCGGATCGGACGGGCGTTCATCAAAGCGGCGTGGGCGCGCGAGGAATTAGATGTTGTTGCGTTAAATGATCTGGGCGATATTCACACGCTCGCGTATCTCTTGAAGTATGACAGTGTATACGGTCGCGCTCCTTTTTCAGTGGAGGTGAGCGAGGACCAAAAGCAACTTATTATTGATGGAAAACCGGTTAATTTTTACTCTGAAAAAGACCCCACACAGTTGCCATGGGCGGAGGACAGAGAGAATATTGATGTGGTGGTTGAAGCGACCGGTGTCTTTCGAAAGTTTGAGGATGCTAAAAAACATCAGGGGGCGGGAGCTCGACGAGTGGTTATTTCGGCGCCAGCAAAGAGTGACCCGACCGATGATACTCAAGGCACGGTCCTCATGGGAGTAAACGACGGTTCACTGGCAACGTGCCGGATCAGTTCAAACGGCTCGTGTACAACCAATGCCGGAGCGCCGATTGTTCAGGTGCTTCACGAGGCGATCGGGATAGAGAAAGCGATGCTGAACACAACCCATAGTTACACCGCCACCCAGGCACTGGTGGACTCACCGGACAACAAAGATCCGCGCCGCGGTCGGGCTGCTGCTGAGAATATGATACCGACCACAACCGGTGCGGCGATAGCGACCACTAAAGTGATCCCTGATCTTGTTGATAAATTTGACGGCATCGCGGTGCGAGTGCCAACACCGGCCGGCTCGATCGCTGACATTACATTTGTGGCGAGTCGCGACACGAGTGCTGAGGAGGTGAACGATATTTTGCGCAGTGCCGCTCGAGACGAAAGGTGGAGCAAGACGTTTACGGTCACTGAGGAGCCGCTTGTTTCAAGTGATATTGTCGGAATGAATTTTGGCGCGATAGCGGATCTTGCTATGACCCGTGTTACCGGCGGAAATCTGGTTAAAGTGATGAGTTGGTACGATAACGAAGCGGGGTACACGCACACGTTGGTTGAGCATGTAATTGCAACCGGGAGACATATTTAAGCTCATTTTAGATCGCTTTTGTTCAACGCCTCAACGCGTTGAGGCGTTGAGTCTCTAGGTTTGTTTTGATCGTTCGACCATCGGCGTAGAGTAGAGAGGGTATGGTAGAATGCAATAATGAAAATCTACTTCGGAACAGATCATGCCGGGTTTGAGCTCAAGGAGCAACTTGTGCCTTTTGTGCGTGACGAGCTTGGACATGAGGTCGAGGATCTGGGTGCACACGAGTATAACGAAGAAGATGACTATCCTGATCTTATCGCGCCGGTGGCGCGGAAGGTGTCTGAGAGCGCCCTTCGACAGGCTCAGGGCGAGCACGATCTGGGGATCGTGCTCGGCGGGTCAGGCCAAGGCGAGGCGATCGTGGCAAATCGATTCCCGCATGTACGAGCAGTAGTGATAAACGATGCTGTTGGGTCAAGAAAGGAAGCCGGTGAGCCCAACGAAGTTGCTCTTTCCCGGGAGCATAATCAGGCGAACGTGCTTTCTCTGGGTGCTCGGTTTTTAAATAACGATGAGGCAAAAAAAGTGGTTAAAGATTGGCTTGAAACACCGGCGGAAAGCGAGCCACGGCATCTGAGGAGATTGCAAAAGATCGAGGAAGTAACAAAACACCTTCACAGTAATTAGAAGGTAGTAACCTGCTGAAAATGGAAATAATCCCCGCCGTTTTACCCGAAGATTTCAATGACCTACGAGAGCACCTTGTGCTTGTTCGCGGCATTGCGCCACTGGTTCAGATCGATGTGACCGATGGTGAGTTCGTCCCGGATGCATCCTGGCCATACGCTAATGATCCGGACCGGCTTTTTAAGCGTATCGCAAATGAGGAAGAGGAGATGCCGTACTGGCAAGAGTTTGATTTTGAAGTTGATCTTATGGTGCACCGAGCCGAGTTAGTGATCGCTGATTGGATCAATGCCGGCGCTCGACGGGTAGTGCCCCATATTGAGTCAAAGAGCGATATAGAAAAGATCATTGCGGATCTTCGCGCGATAACCCGGGACAAGGATTCCGCTGCGTACACTGAGGTTGGCCTGGCTGTTAATACTACAACCCCACTAGAGAGGGTGACGCAGTGGATCGCTTCAAGTGATGAGGAAGACGGTATTGATTTTGTTCAGTGTATGGGAATAGAGCAGATCGGGTATCAGGGGCAGGATTTTGATGAGCGGGTGCTGAAGAAAATAACAGAACTTCGCTCTCAGTATCCGGAGCTGCCGATCAGTGTTGATGGCAGTGTGAATTTTGACACCGTCGCCGAGCTTACCGAGGCCGGAGCGACCCGACTCGTGGTCGGCTCGGCGTTGTTCGAAAGTCCGGATATCCACACCGCCATAGAACACCTTAAAGGTGGTACAATGGAAAGTATAGAGTAGATTTTTTTATGGTACAACGTAAACAATCACAAAAAAAGACTTCCCGAAAAAAGACAGACATGACTGTCAGTGAGCTAGCAAAGGTTGTTTCAAAAGGGTTTAACGCACTTGAAGAGAGGATAGATGAAACAGAAGTTCGGTTGAGCCAACAGATCAATGGAATCAATAATCGTCTTGATGACCTCGCTCTAAATCGCGCGACTCGTGATGAGCTTCAGACGGTTAATAAACGTGTAGATCGAGTTGAGAAGAAAGTTGGATTAAAGTCGAGGCGGTAATTAATTTTTCCTAATGCACCTTACTGAAGAAAAAATAACCGGTCTTGAATTGCAGGCAAACGAGATCCGTAAAGACCTCATTGAGATGCTTCTGGCTTCCGGTTCCGGGCACTCCGCCGGGCCGCTTGGCATGGCTGATATTTTTACAGCGCTGTACTTCCAGGTTCTCAAACACGACCCGAGTGACCCGGAATGGTCTGACCGTGATAGATTGATCCTTTCAAACGGTCACATTGCGCCTATTCGATATGTCACGATGCACCATGCCGGCTACGACATAACAAAAGAAGAGCTCGGCACACTCCGAAAGATCGGTTCAAAACTCGAAGGACACCCTTCATATAAAAGAATGCATGCGCTTGAGACTTCGAGTGGTCCGCTTGGAGAAGGTGTTTCACAAGCAGCCGGAATGGCTCACGCAGCGCAGATGGATGGTCGGGAGTACGATTTTCATGTGTGGTGTCTCACTTCCGACGGCGAGCACGAAGAAGGAATGACTTGGGAGGCGATCATGTACGCTGCGAAATATCGTTTGAATAATCTTACGGTCATTATAGATCGAAACAATATTCAGATAGACGGCGTGACCGAGGATATCATGCCGCTTGAGTCGCTTAAGGAAAAATACGAATCGTTCAACTGGACGGTGCTTGAGATGAACGGGCACGATATGCACGAGATCGTCTCAACACTTGAAGAGGCGAAGGCGATCCAGCAGTCACCGGTGTGTATTATTGCAAATACCGTTCCAGGAAAAGGAGTGGACTTTATGGAGCAGGACTATAAATGGCACGGCAATCCACCGGACAAAGAGCAGGCTAAGGAGGCCCTGAAGCAGTTGCGCTCACTTGGAGACAAGATCGAGGCGGCGGATAGTGATTAAGAAGTTTTATACCATGGATTACAAACTTGTAGACAATTTATATAGTACTGACATAGAAACCGCCAAAATGCGCGACGGGGCCGGGAAGGGCGTGGCTGAGCTTGGTGCAGAGAAAGACGATGTGGTCGTACTTGGCGCCGATACGATGGGCTCGAGTCGGGCAAAGTACTTTGCCGAGAAGTTTCCGGAGCGCACGGTGCAGGTCGGCGTTGCTGAACAGAACTTGATCGGGGTGACCGCCGGCTTCGCGTACTACGGCAAGGTGCCGTACGCTTTTACCTATGCGCCGTTTTTGATCGGCCGGCCGTGGGAGCCGATCCGCACGACACTGTGTTATCCGAATAATCATGCTGTGCTCGTTGCTTCCCACGCTGGTCTCGCCACCGGTCCGGACGGTCCGACTCATCAGATGACCGAGGACATTGCCTTGACTCGGTGTTTGCCGAACATGACCGTGCTGTGCCCGGCGGACTACGAGCAGGCTCGCAAGGCGGTCAAGGCGGCGTATGATCTCGAAGGTCCGGTGTACGTACGAACTGCCCGTGAGGGAACTGAAGCGTTCACTACTGAAGATACACCGTTTGAGGTTGGCAAAGCCCAGGTTTTGCGTGAGGGAACCGATCTCACTGTTATTGGGAACGGTTATTTGGTGTATCGCTTGCTTCAGGCGGCTGAACAGCTTACAAGCGAGCTTTCTATAGAGGTTATTAATCTCCACACGATCAAGCCATTCGACAATGACACGGTCATCCGCTCGGCCCGGAAGACCGGCAAAGTATTCACAGCAGAGGATCACAATGTAGTTGGTGGTATGGGTTCAGCTGTCGCTGAAGTACTTGCTCATCACGCACCGGTTCCGATCCAGCGTCACGGAGTCCTTGATATATTCGCTGAGTCAGGTTCAAGCAAAGATCTCTGGAAAAAGTACCAGCTTGATACAGAAGGAGTTGTGCACTCGATCCGTAATTTTATTGAGCACGTGTCGCGTCTGTAACAGGTATCTTGCAATACAGTTGAGAAAAAAAGCACCGCTTTGATGGTGCTGTTTTTCTCGTTGCTGAAGCTACGCGATCTTTTTGGGTTTGTAGTCTTCAGGTGCATTTGCCAGGTGTTCCAGGAGCTGTTCGCGAGACAGGAGGCCTCGTTGCGCGCCGACGTACTGGACAACCGACATCGAGTTGATCGGACCCCACTGGAGGGCGGTCGGAATATCGTTGCCAAGACCAAGCGCGGCAGTGAACGTTGAAGAGAATGCGTCACCGGCACCGGTTCGGTCGACCGGCGGTTTTGGGTCAGGATACATTGGTTGCCACCAGGCGTTTTTTCCATCATAGGCGTATGAGCCCTCCGGGCCGTCGGTGATAACCGCAATATCAGGACCTAGTTCATGCATTTTTTGAAGTAGGACGATCATTTCGTGTTTTTCGCTTTCCGGTATTTCAAGGATTCGCTTTGCTTCTTCGCGGTTACAGAAGAAGAGTTGGGAGCGCTCGTAGAGTCGCTTAAGCTTGTCTTTACCGAGTATCATCTGAAAGGTTCCCGGCTGGAACGAGAGATGGATCTCAGGATGTTCATCAAGATAATCAGCGATCTTCTCATGGTACGGATAGGAATTTTCTGCCAGAGATGAAAGATACAGCCATTTAGGTGAGCCGATGTCGGGAAGTTTGTAATCGTACTCCTGGTGCTTTACCAGAATCGTTCGCTCAGCTTCGTACCAGAGGACGAAGTGGTAATTAGTCTCTTCGCCTTCGTGAACAGTGACGAATGAGTCATCAACACCGTTACGTTTAAGGGTGGCGACACATTCATGACCGTTCGTGTCATCGCCGACGTCTGTAACGAGGCCTGAGTTCAAACCGAGACGTGTTGCAGATACCGCGGCGTTCGGGCTGTTGCCGACTGCTCGCAGGTCAGTCGTTGATTCGTACGGAACTTTGTCGCCAAAGTTAAAACAGAGCTTTTTATGTTCTTTGCTAAAGCGCTCAGCGATGCTTTCGTTGGTGAGCTTGATGAAATTGTCAGTAACAATGTCGCCAAGGGCTAGAAAATCAAGTGTGTGAGGAGCTTCACTCATAAACAACTAATACGTTAAATTATTATTATTTCAGTATACCACTTCACCATTTTTTTGAGTGTGAATAGTGTGGCCGGTAGGATGGTGCGACTGACCCTGAAGTTTTTTGGTCTGTTTCTGCTTGGTCATTGCCGGGTGGGTTGTGTTTTGTCCCAAGCTGTGTTTATAATAGGCCTCTATGATAACGCTTAAAACACAACTCCGGGACACGGCGAAAAATCCTGATTCATTTCGGGCACAAGGTTTAGTGCCGGCTGTATATTACGGAAAGAAAGAGAAGGCAACTCCCATTATGATCGAGAAGTCAGAATTCATTCGTGCTTGGCGAGAAGCCGGAGAGTCAACAGTAGTTTCACTGGAAGATCCGGATAAAGGGGACAGTATCGATACGCTGATCTACGATGTTCAGCTTGATCCGGTAACTGACGCGCCTATCCACGCTGATTTTTATGTATTCGAACGCGGAAAGCCGATCGAGGTCAGTGTGTCACTCGAATTCGTTGGTGAGGCTCCTGCGGTCAAAGAGCTCGGCGGTATGATGGTGAAAGTACTTCACGAGCTAGAGATCAGTGCGCTACCCAAAAACCTGCCAAGTCATATTGATGTGGATGTTTCATTACTCAATGATTTTGAAAGCCAGATCGCCGCACAGGATATCGCGCTTCCGGAAGGAGTTGAGTTGGTAACTGACCCTGAAGAGGTTGTTGTACTGGTTAATGAGCCGCGAGAGGAAGAGCCAGAAGAGCCGGCTGAGAGTGAGATGTCACTTGATGATATTGAGGTTGAAGGCAAGGGCAAGGAGGAGGAAGCTGATGGCGCCGAAGAAGGCGAAGAGAAGGGTGAGAAATCCGGAGACAAGGAGTAGACAGTTTCCGGTAGACCCTCTACCAAACTTTTTGGCAGACTTTTGTCAGGAACTCGCTTTTTTTTCTTGCTATTTCTCTTGCTATTTTTTAGCATTCTCCTGTGGTATTATAGGCCGTGTAATGAAGACACGGCCTTTGTTGTATTTGGGAGCATATCATTTAGCACTGCTCGGCATAGTCGCTGGTGCAGTTTTGGTTATAGGTGTAGCCGGCCAAACCTGGATAAATGAAGTAAATGCTCAGGAAAGCATTGAGGAGCGCAAAGTGCGACTCCGTAATGAGCTGGATCAGGTTGAAAAGGAGATACAGCAGCAACAGCAAGCACTCAATAAAACACGCGCTGAATCGTCGTCGATCGAGCGCGACATCTCTATTCTAGAAGGAGAGATCAATCAAGCACAGCTTGAGATCCGCCGGATGGAGATCACGATCGAACAGCTTGGTAAGGATATAACGAATCGCACTCTTACGATCGAGGAACTTGATGAGAAGATCTCTCGGAGTAAAGAATCACTCGGGCAGCTCATGCGTGAGACGGATGAAATGGACAGCCTGTCGCTCATAGAAGTGCTTTTAGCGCACGAGAATTTGACTGATTTTTTTGTGCAGCTTGATGACTTTGATTCGATCCGATCAGCATTAGATGTGTCGCTGGATGATATACGAGACCTCCAGCAGCAAAACAGGGAAGAGCGTCAACAGCTTTCAGGAGAACGTGACGAGGTCAGTAACGCACGGGCGGCTATCGAGGCGCAGAAAAATAAGATCCTGGCGAACCAGTCAGAGTTAGAGCGATTGTTGTCCATTAAACGAGGAGAAGAGCAAACCTATGA
Organism: Candidatus Paceibacterota bacterium; assembly: GCA_040905715.1. Classification (NCBI taxonomy): domain Bacteria; kingdom Bacillati; phylum Minisyncoccota; species Minisyncoccota bacterium. The sequence goes on from JBBDRA010000004.1 coordinate 21,510, forward strand.
ATCGGTCATCGCGGAAAGAGAAAGGCGGGCAAATGAGATCCGCAGCGCACTGTTCGCGCTTCGAGACTCGGCGGCTATACCGTTTGGCCGAGCACTGACACTTGCAAACCAGGCTCAGCAGGTGACCGGCGTTCGACCCGCGTTCCTGCTTGCGATCATTCAGCAGGAATCCGAGCTTGGTCAGAATGTAGGAACCTGCAATCGACCGGGTGATTCTCAAACGTGGCGTGATATTATGCCCGGGCCAAATGACAACTCATGGCGAGATGACCAAACGAACTTTCAGAAAATAACGTCCGACCTAGGGATAAGTCCTGACGGCGTGCCACTTTCGTGTCCGTGGGGGAATGGTTGGGGTGGCGCGATGGGTCCGGCACAGTTCATACCGACCACGTGGCTTGAGTACGCGCCACGTATTAGGGCGGCAACCGGTGCTACTCCTGACCCGTGGGAGCCCTCACACGCCTTTATGGCCTCCTCCCTTTACCTTAGTGATCTTGGCGCAGGAGCAGGGACGTACACCGCAGAGCGAACAGCTGCGCTTAAATACTATGCCGGAAGCAATTGGAATAATCCGAAAAATGCTTTTTATGGAGATCAAGTAATGAATAAAGTGCAAGATATCCAGCAGAATATGATCGATCCGTTGCAAAATAACTAGGTTTTGTTGCGATTGTAATAATAATGTGCTACATTTTGAAAACTATGAAAAATGAAATTCACCCAGACAACTACCGTCTCGTCATTTTCAAAGACACCTCAAGCGGTGAGCGTTTTTTGGTTGGTTCTACAGTAGAGACGACCGAAACCGATACATGGGAAGATGGCAAAGAGTACCCATTCTACGAGATCGAGATCTCAAGCGCGTCACACCCTTTCTATACCGGACAGGACAAGGTTCTTGATACAACCGGACGAGTTGAACGGTTCAAGCAGCGCCGAGAAAAAGCGCAGGCTTCTGCCTCATCTGCAAAAAAGAAAGCTAAGAAAGAAGAGAAGAAAGAGGCAACATCAAGCAGCAGTGAAGGTAGTATCTCCATTGATGTTGACGCACAATCATAACGACCGCTAGCTCACAGCCGCTTTTCAGTATATTAGGCGGTTGTATCAGGCTGTGCCTATACGATCTGACTTATGGATCTTGCACCCTATAAAGACAATCACAAAACAAGTTATTTCGCCTCTATTTATGAAAAGCTAGAGAAGGAAGAGAAAGAACTCATTGCAATGAGCGAAGGCGATGAATCCATGCGTGATCTTGCCAAAGAGGAACTCACCTCGATCCGTGAGCAAAAAGAACAGGTAAAGAAGCAGATGGATGAGATCCTCGAGGCAGACAAGAAGGAGGAAGATCTGCCGAACGAGTTAATGCTCGAGGTTCGTGCCGGTGCAGGTGGAGATGAAGCGTCTTTATTTGCGCGGGAATTGGCAGAAATGTATCAAGGATATGCGACACTACAGGGTTGGAAGGTGAACCCGATCGATATTTCTGAGAGCGCCCTTGGCGGATATAAAGAGGCGAGTTTTCAAATAAACGGCAAAGGGTGTTTCGAGGCACTTCGATTCGAGACCGGTGTGCATCGTGTTCAACGTATACCAAGCACGGAGAAGAATGGGCGTACACACACATCTACCGCGTCGGTCGCAGTGCTGCCGATCCGGCCGAAGAAGACCGTTGAGATAAATCCGGCGGATCTTGAAATTGATTTCTCTCGCTCCGGCGGCGCCGGGGGTCAGAATGTAAACAAAGTAGAGACCGCTGTGCGAGTAGTGCATAAGCCGACTGGCATTACTATCCGCTCGACCGCGGAGCGTAGCCAGGCTGCAAACCGCGAACGAGCCATGCAGGCACTTCAGGCGAAGCTCGAAGCCCAACAAGAAGAAGCTGAGGCCGAGTCTCTTTCCTCTGAGCGATCAGGTCAGATCGGTACCGGAGACCGTTCAGAGAAGATACGTACCTATAATATTCCGCAGGATCGCATTACTGACCATCGAATCAAAAAAAGTTGGTCGAATGTCGAAGGTAAATTAAGCGGAGAGTATCTTTCAGAGATCATCGATGATGTTCAGCAGGGGTTTGACCAAGAATAATTAATTGACAGGTTGCAGGTTTTTCTAAGCTAATGAAGATTGCAAAGCTTTGCGATGTGTGATAACTTTTCTCTATTATGACAGCTAAAACAGACACATCAACTGACGTGATCAAGGAGCTCTTTTCGGTCGGAGCTCATTTAGGATATCGGAAGGCACGTCGTCACCCGAGCATGAAGCGGTATGTTTATGGTGTAAAAGATAATCAAGAGATAATCAACCTTGAGCATACAAAGCAATCCATTGAGGACGCACAGGCATTCCTTAAAGATATTGCTGCCAAAGGAGGAATGATCCAATTTCTTGGTGGAAAGAAAGAATCACAAGAAGCGGTAGAGCGTGTTGCCAAGGAGGTAGCCATGCCCTACGTACTTGGCCGTTGGATCGGTGGGACGTTTACGAACTTTGCCCAGATCCGTCGTCAGGTTGATAAGCTTATACGTTTGCGTGATGAGCGCGAGAAGGGCGATCTGGAAAAATATACAAAACGAGAGCAGTTGACGTTTGATCGTGAGATCGTTGATCTCGAAAAGTTTTACGGTGGAATGACCGAACTTACTAAATTACCGAGTGTTTTGGTCGTTATTGATCCAACCCAGGAACAAATAGCCGTCGACGAGGCGCTGCATGTAGGCGTGCCTATTGTTGCGCTTGCAAATACTGATTGCAATATCTCAGAAGTTGATCATGCTATTCCTTGCAACGACCATTCAAAATCAACTATTAACCTGATCATTGGTTTGCTCGGAGACGCCATAAAGGAAGGTCAGGCACAAGCTGCAGAGAATAACCCAAAGGCAAATGCAGATGAGGGCGAAAAGGCTCCGGCTAAGCGCCACAAAGTAGCAGCTGCCTAAAGTAGGTTGCGCGAGAAAAAAGATCTTATCAGACGTCATAACGAATACGTACTTTATGAGTGATATCAAGACAGAAGATGTAAAAGCACTTCGGATAGAAACCGGGGTATCTATCATGCAGTGTAAGAAGGCGCTTGAGGAGGCTGAAGGCGACGCAGAGAAGGCGAAAGTGATCCTTCAGAGAAAAAGTAAAGAAGCTGCGGCAAAGAAATCTGAGCGTGAACTTGCTGCGGGTGTGGTTCAGGCATACATTCACAACACGAACACGGTTGGCGCTATTGTTGAGTTGTCTTGCGAGACTGACTTTGTTGCAAACAACGAGGAATTCAAGCAGCTTGCATACGATATTGCAATGCACATAACAGCTGAGAACCCGCAGTACATTAAGAAAGAGGAGATACCTGCAGAGGAGCGAACGCAAGTAGAGGAAGCGATCAAACCTGAGCTGGAGGGGACCCCGACCGAGAAGCATGAGCAGATCATGCAGGGTAAATTAGATGCACACTTCAAGGGAAGTGTTTTGATGGAGCAGCCATTTGTTAAGAATCCTGATCAAACGATCGGTAATCTTGTCGAGGCGGCGGTTCAGAAGTTCGGAGAGAATATTGACGTTACTCGCTTCACGCGCTTTTCGATCAAGTAGCAGTGTGCTGACAGGTGACGGCGTTGCCTGTATGAAGCGAGCAAGCATCACGATCTTGTTATGACGACATTATCTCTTATATCCACAGTTCTCCTTTTTGTATCTATACTCGGTATTACCGGTATGATCTGGAGGCAGTGGCACGAAGCTCAACGTCTCCAGGAAAGAGGGCGTTTTAGAAGTTTAGTGGGTGTATTGGATAATGCTGTGTTAACATGTCTTTACCGCTCAGGAAGACTCACTCATCGTTTGTCTCGGCGGGTAGAGAGAGGCGTGTTCGGGTATTTACCGGAGTTATTGCTTGAGTTTACGGTTACGGGATGTTACAAGTGTTATATTCAGTATATGCATTTAGTTGTGACCCTGCGTGGACACAAGGTGCGTCGTGAGCGACGGATGCAGAAAGAAGCTTCGCCGTATATGCGGGCACTGAATTCGAAGAGTTCGAAGTAAAAGATCAGCCACCTTAGCTCAGTTGGTAGAGCAACGGTTTTGTAAACCGTAGGTCGTCAGTTCGAATCTGACAGGTGGCTCACGAGCTTAACAATTCAGTTAGTAAATAGTACAGAAACCTATGCAACACCGGGTGTTGCATAGGTTGGTGGATGCTTTATTCAAAGCCGGTTTTTGCAGGGCTCGTGTTTACAAAGTCGACGTAGTTAGTCGAATCTTTGAATTGATCAAGTAGTACAGCTTGATCCAACAAAGGTCCCCATCGGTTTAAAGATGTATAGTCAGGGAAACTCGACCATTCGTATCGATGCTCCTTTCCCGCCCATCCTTTTAGTTCTCTAGGGTTTCGGTGAATATATGCTGAGGCGTGAAGAAGTTGTGTGTTTGAGCTAATGTGTTGGGCTTGGAATTCTTTTTCAAATAGGTGGCCGGATCTATCATATTTCGTATTAAAGTATTTAGCATAACTGTTCAAAACTCGTTTCATATACTGGCTAATGCCACCGTCTTCCAGTTGTTGTAAAATCATGTGAAAATGGTTTGGCATAATACAAAAGGCAACGAGACTCACAGCTCTGTTAGTGGCTATGTCATCTGCAATTGGTTGGGTAATGCCAAATGATCTTGTTTTGATGTATCGCAATGATAGGAGAGAAGGATTAGAAATACGTTTAAGCGACTGGCTTGCCAGGATCGGCAGTAAGAATCTGGCTTTGTCTCCATTCAATTCAAATATGGGTTGTTTATTGATGCCGCGTTGATATACGTGGTAGAACTCATGTGTCGCAAGAGGAACTTCTCGAATAGCCATATGTTTTTTAATTTTAACATCTTTGTCACCTATGCAACACCCGGTGTTGCATAGGTACAGGTACGCTCTATGCGATTCACCAATGCGGTTCACCAAACCGCTTTTTTCTGTATAATAAAGCCTATTATGACCGAAGGACACTACCACCCCATTACGCGAATGAACCGACAGATCAACGATATTTTTTTTGATCTTGGGTTTGAAGTAGTCGACGGTCCCGAGGTAGAGGACGAGTGGCATAATTTTGACGCACTCAATATTCCACCACACCATCCGGCGCGAGATATGTGGGATACGTTTTGGTTGAAAGGAGAAAATCCGCGCAAGCTTCTTCGCACGCACACGTCACCGATCCAGATTCGGCACATGGAGGAGCATGGTGCACCGGTGCGTATTATTGCCCCGGGTAAGACATTTCGAAATGAAGCAACCGATGCGACCCATGAGGCGCAGTTTTACCAGGTTGAGGGTCTGCTTATTGCCCAAGACATAACAATGGCGCATCTGAAAACAACACTTACGACTTTCTTTCAAAAACTTTTTCATGCGGATATTCACGCACGACTGCGACCGAGTTATTTCCCGTTTGTTGAGCCCGGCGTGGAAATGGATATATCGTGTTTTCTCTGCGAGAGCAAGGGGTGCCGGGTTTGTAAGCAGACCGGCTGGATCGAGGTTTTGGGTGCAGGAATGGTGCATCCGAATGTGCTCACAAATGTGGGACTCGATTCGGCGAAATGGCAAGGCTTTGCGTTCGGTGGAGGAACCGATCGATTTGCAATGCTTAAGTACGGTATTGATGATGTGCGTAAGTTGTATACGGGAGATCTGAGGGTGGTAAATCAATTTTAGCTATGTTGGTAAGTTACGACTGGATACAGGATTTTATACAGGAACCGCTTCCTCCTGCCGATGAGATCGCTCGTGAGTTGACGATGCGCGCCTTTGAAGTAGAAGGTATTGAAAAGGTCGGCAAGAAATACCCGGGAGTCATTGTGGGGCACGTTGTTCGCATCGAAGAGCATCCGAACGCAGACCGGCTTCGGCTTATTATTGTAGATCTGGGCGACAGCGAAGAGCACAGAATAGTTTGTGGAGCTTCTAACTTCAGTGAGGGTGCGCTGGTGCCGGTGGCAACCATTGGAACGGTCCTACCGAATGGAATGGAGATCAAAGTGGCAACCATCCGCGACGTGGAGTCTCGTGGTATGATCTGCTCAAAGGCAGAGCTCGGACTTGAGAAAGAGTCAGACGGTATTTGGGTGCTCGATTCAGATGCAGCCCCGGGCACGCTTTTCGATGAGGTCGTAGAAGGGGGAGAGGTGGAGACCGTGTTCGATATTGATGTGTTGCCGAACCGGGCGCACGACTGCCTCTCGCACCGCGGTATTGCTCGAGAGATCGCGGTGTTGTTCGGTCTTACCTTTACTGACTATGAATCGGACCTCGAATTTTCGGAAAGGGAGCCTTCAGAAAAGCCGGAAACACTCTCGGTATTGATCGATGAGCCGGAACGTTGTCGTCGGTATGTCGGTGTTCATCTTGACGGTCTTGTTTGCAAGGAGTCTCCGGCGTGGCTTCAGGACAGGTTGCGTTCGATCGGGCTTCGCCCAAAGAATGCAGTTGTCGATGCTGCAAACTATATTATGTTTTCAACCGGCCAGCCGCTCCACGCATTTGATGCGGCAAAGCTTGGTCAAACAAGCGGTTCGCATATGATCCAAGTTCGTGCTGGCAGAAAAGAAGAGTCAATGCGGGCGCTCGACGGTAAAAAGTACGATCTCCCTGAAGAGTCGACGGTTATCGCCGATGCTTCAGCAGACGGTATCGCTCTCGCGCTCGGAGGTGTTATCGGGGGTGAAGACAGCGCTGTTTCCGATAAGACAACTGAGGTGATACTCGAAGCGGCGAACTTTGACCCTGTGTTGACTCGCAAGACCTCGCAGGCATTGAAGCTGGCGACAGACTCAAGCAAGCGCTTCGAGAACGAAATATCACCGGTGTTAGCTCCGATGGCAATGAATGCTCTCATTGTACTTCTGAAGGATATAGCCGGAACTGACAACACAGCAGTACGCAGCGTTGTTGATAGGTACCCGGACCCTGTTCAGCAGCAGAGTGTGTCTGTTACAGCGGATAAAGTAAACAGGCTTTTAGGAACTGAGGTCACAGAGAAAGATATTGTGGATGTATTAACTCGACTATCGTTTCAGGTTGAGAAGGGTAATGATGCACTTTCGGTAACACCGCCGCTCGATCGACTTGATGTCACCACGGTGCCCGACGTCATAGAGGAAGTGGGGCGCATCTATGGTTACGAAACGATCACAGAGGTCGCTCCTCCTTCCCGTGACGGAGACGTGCCGATACATGAGCGCTTTTACTGGCTTAACGTTATTCGCGATGAGCTTGTGAAGGTCGGATTCAGTGAAGTGATGACGTACGCTCTTCGTAAAAAGGGCGAGCTTGAGATCGAGAATCCGCTTGCAGAAGATAAGGCGTTTGTCCGCAACACTCTTGTCGACGGTGTTGCGCAGGCCCTAGAGCACAATGAACGCTACACTGACCTGCTTGGTATCAGTGAGGTTGCGTTGTTCGAGATCGGTAATGTGTACCGTGATGAAGAGGAGCGCACGATGCTTTCTTTGGCGGCATCCCCAACAAAACGGTCAGCTTACAAGACCCAAGAGATACTTGATCGAGCACGGGTTGCTCTGACCGATACGCTTGGCGTAGAGGTAGTGCTTCCTAAGGATGTGCCGGTTGTCGAGATCAACATCGACAAAATACTTGAGAAACTACCGGCACCTGGTACATACGATAATTTGACAGATCTTTCCGGAGATATTACCTATCTATCAAGTTCGGTCTATCCGTACATGTTGCGTGACGTAGCTCTCTGGGTACCAAAGTCGGTTAGTAAAAGTGATGTCGAAAAAGTGCTTCTCGAAGAAACCGGCAAGCTTTTAGTGAATCATTATCTATTTGATGAATATGAACCGGTAGAAGGGGGAGAGAAGTCGTATGCGTTTCGGTTCGTGTTCCAGTCTTTTGAAAAAACGCTCTCCGACGAAGAGGTGAACGTTATAATGGACAGTGTATATAAAGCACTTGATGCAAAGAAAGGGTGGAAAACCAGGTAGTGAATGTTAGGTATAGAAAAACCCGTCGCGTATGCATCGCGCGGCGGGTTTTGTGCTGGGGGCAAGCGGGACGTTTAGTCGTCCTCATCCTCGCGCTCGTCGCGCTGATCGAGCATCTGTTCGATCAGCCGGGCGCCGGAATCATCGCATTCATCCGGCTCGAGATCATCAATCCCTCGGATCGGACGAGTGGATCTGCCGCCGGTTCTCAGGTCGTGCGGTCGTCTGCCGCCAGGGCAGCATTTGAGCGACATCGAGCTGAGCACGTCGCAATCCCGTTCTGCCAAATCGTGAAATGAACCAGTAACCTGTCTGCACATGATAAAACCCTCAAAAAGGTGCCACTACGTAGATCACATCCATACGACCTACAACTGTCAATGATTATAGACACTTATCAAGCGGTGTCAAGAAGCTTATGTCAATACTGTGGATAATCCTTAAAATACCGCTACGTTTACGTTGTTTTTAGGTGGCTGTGTGATATAATGGATGTACAAATCACAGCGATCATATCTGATCATGGATATCTTATTTTATGGCTCAACAAAAGGATAAAAAGGAGAAAAAAGAAGCCGAAAAAGGCTCGGATGTGAAAGCGGGATCAAAAGCTTCAAAAAAAGCAAAATCGTCCGCAAAAAATGGCAGTGGTCACCACTATGGTGCGGAGGATATTACTGTGCTTGAGGGCTTGGAGCCGGTGCGACGTCGTCCGGGAATGTATATTGGGACAACCGGTCCTGACGGTCTGCACCACCTTATTTGGGAGGTTTTTGATAACTCTCGGGACGAGGCGATGGGCGGTTTTGCTGATACTGTTGAGATAGCGTTACTTCCAAATAATCGGATCCGTGTCGCCGATAATGGGCGTGGTATTCCGGTTGAGAAGCATAAGCAGTCGGGTGTTTCGACGCTCGAGACGATCATGACCACTTTGCATGCCGGTGGAAAATTCGGTGGTGAGGGATATAAGATCTCCGGTGGATTGCACGGGGTAGGTATATCGGTTGTAAACGCACTTTCAACCTACGCCAAGGCAGAAATTCATCGCGATGGAGGTCGGTATGTTCAGGAGTATGAAAAGGGAGATCGCAAGGCGGCGGTGAAGAAAGTTGGTTCATCGAAAGAGACAGGAACGGTGATAAGTTTTGAACCAGACGGTAGTATATTTGAAACTACGGAGTTCAATTGGGATAAGATCATTAACCATCTTCGCCAGCAGGCGTATTTGGTGAAAGGGATGCGGATCACGATTTTGGATTTGAGAAAGTCAGATGAAGAATTTGATTCTGAGGTGCTCTACCTGCAGGACCAGGGCCTGGACGTACCGTCAATGACCTTTTTCTTTGAAGGCGGACTTCGTTCATTGGTCAAGTTCTACAACCAGACACAAAAGCCGATCCATAAGAATATTTATTACGTAGAGCGAGACCTGGAAGAGTCGCAGTCACTTGAGATCAGTGTGCAATACGCTGACGACATTTCTTCTCGTTTGTTTTCGTTTGCCAACAACATCTATAACCCGGAAGGGGGTACGCATACGACCGGTTTCAAAACCGCTCTGACCCGTACGCTTAACAACTACGCGCGGGCGAATAAGATGCTTAAAGACGATGAAGATAATTTCACCGGAGACGACGTGCTGGAGGGAATTACCTGTGTGATCTCGATCAAGCTTCGCGAAGTGCAGTTTGAGGGACAGACCAAGGCGAAGCTGGGCAGTCCGGAAGCGCGAAGCTATGTCGATAACATTTTCTCTGAAACGTTTGCTGAATTTCTTGAGGAGCATCCGGAGGACGCAAAAGCGATCATTAATAAAGTAACTCTTGCTCTTAAGGCGCGAAAGGCTGCAAAAGCCGCTAAAGACAGCGTGTTACGAAAAGGCGCTTTAGACGGCATGACTCTGCCGGGGAAGCTTGCTGATTGTCAGACACGAAAACCGGCTGAGTCTGAGCTCTTTATTGTGGAGGGTGATTCTGCCGGCGGTACAGCAAAGACCGGACGAGATCGTCGAACGCAGGCTATTCTACCGCTTCGCGGAAAGATCTTGAATGTAGAGCGAGCTCGACTTGATCGCATGCTTGCCTCGACCGAGATCAAGTCGTTGGTCATCGCTCTCGGTACGGCTATCGGTGATACGTTCGATATCGAAAGTCTGCGGTACCACAAGATCATTATCGCAACCGACGCCGATGTTGATGGCGCACACATTCGCACACTGCTTCTCACATTGTTCTACCGCTATTTCCGTCCGCTTATTGATGGGGGATTTGTCTATATCGCTCTGCCGCCACTCTACAAGATAAAGGAAGGAAAGAAGATCACGTATCTCTATACCGAGGGTGAAAAGGACGCGTACTTCGGAAAAGGGGTGAACATCGATGACTTTCTTGAGGAAGAGGAAGTTGAAGTGGAGGAGGGCGAAGAAGCCCCGGTTAAAGCAAAGAAGAAAAGTGTTTCGATCCAGCGATACAAGGGTCTTGGTGAGATGAATGCCGACGAGCTTAAAGAGACAACAATGTCAGTTGATAATCGTGTGCTGAAGCAGGTGACGGTCGAGGACGGTATTGAAGCAGACAAAATATTTGATATTTTGATGGGGACTGATGTGCCGGCACGCCGCTCATTCATCCAGTCAAACGCGCAGGAGGCTGAGGTGGATGTGTAAGAGCGGTCAAAACGCGCGACTCTTCCAAAGCCAAATAAAAAATAAACACTAAAGACTGCAGTCTTTAGTGTTTATTTTAATGAAAATGATGTTAAAAACCGATCTTGCGGTGATCGGTTTTTTAGTTATGTTGTTTAGCCAATTTTCTCAACAAGTTCCGGTATATGCATTGCTCCCAGATCGCCGTCGTCTCGGCTTTCAGCACTTACAGTTTCGTTTTCTTTTTCTTTATCACCGACGACAAGTAGATACGGGATCTTTTCTTTTTTGGCATTTCGGATGCGCTTGCCGAGCGATTCGTTGCTATCGTCAACATCAACACGAACGTTGCTTTGTTCAAGTGATGTTCCAACTGTCTTGGCGTACTCGCCATGCGCCTCGCTGTTAACCGGAATGACTCGTGTTTGTACCGGTGCAAGCCAGGTAGGGAAGGCGCCGGCAAAGTGTTCGATGATAACTGAGAGAAAACGCTCGAGCGATCCGGCGATCGCGCGATGGATCATAACCGGTGTCTTTTTGCTACCGTCCTCGGCAGTGTACTCAAGCTCAAATCGGCCCGGCATAACAAAATCAAGTTGAATGGTTGCGAGCTGCCACTCGCGTCCGATGGCGTCCTTGAACATAAAATCAAGTTTAGGACCGTAGAATGCCGCTTCACCTTCCTCAACAACGTACGGCAGCCCTCGTTTCTCGGCAATAGTTTTGAGGGTCTGTTCGGCTTCGTCCCATCGGGTAGGATCACCGAGATATTCATCGGGAGTCTTTGGGTCACGAACAGAGAGAAATACACGGTAGTTGCCTTCAGAATACATATCAAGTGACGTGTAGAATTGTTTAATGACATCGGCTATGTTGTCGATCTCACTCTCTACTTGTTCCGGAGTACAAAAGACGTGACCATCATCCTGGGTGAGGGAACGAACACGTGATAAGCCGAGGAGCTCACCTGTTTGCTCATCACGGTAATTGGTCGTAGCTTCAGTAAAGCGTACAGGAAGGTCGCGATAGCTTTTAGCGCTACTGGCGTAGATCTGGGTGTGGTGCGGGCAGTTCATCGGCTTCATGACAAATTCAGATTCCTTGCCGTATACTTTAAATAATTCATCGCCGAACTTCTCCCAGTGACCGCTGGTCTTGTAGAGTTCCGGCTTGGTGATGTGCGGTATCCAGACGTTCTGGTAACCATATGGCTTTTGGATCGCGTAGATCTTATCAATGATCGCGTTGCGCATTGTCGCTCCTTTTGGCGTAAAGAGGGGGAGTCCGGGTCCGACAAGATCGGAAAATGTAAAAAGGTTGAGTTCCTTCCCGAGTTTTCTGTGGTCTCGTTTCGCAGCTTCTTCAAGTTGCTTGAGATGGTCGGTGATTTCTTGTTTGGTATGAAAAGCAAGACCGTAAATGCGGGTGAGCATTTGGTTGTTCTCATCGCCACGCCAGTAGGCGCCGGCAACCGAGGAAAGCTTGAAGGCTCGTGGGTCTATATTGGCTGCGCTTTCGACGTGTCCGCCACGGCATAGGTCAGTAAAGGTGCCTGAAGTATAGAAGGTGATCTTCTCTTTTGCGTCTGATATTTCGTCTATAAGTTCGAGTTTGTAAGGGTTGTTCTGGAAGCGCTCCTTGGCTTCTTCAACAGATACTTCTACGCCGTCGAAACTGTCCCAGGACTTGAGCACCTCCCGCATTTTCTCCTCGATCTTCGGGAGATCGTCTTCTGAGACCTGTTCGCCGTCGGCAAAATCGAAGTCATAATAAAAACCCGTTTCGGTGGCCGGTCCGATCGTTGGTTTGGCGTGTGGGTATAGTTCGATCACTGCGGCAGCGAGGGCGTGTGCGAGCGAGTGCCGAATATACTGGATATCTTCCTGTTGGTTATCGTGACTGTCTGACATATGAGAAAAGTATAGCGGATAGAGTGCATTCGCGCAAAGCAGGTCGGCAAAAGATGCTCGTAAACAAGGTTACAAATGAAAACGCACAAAGTTATACCCATACAGTGCGTGAACCTCGTGGTATAATACGTTTTTAGGAATGCTCCGTATAAATTACTAACAAACCACGTTACGATCATCTTTTTCGTGTTACCTCTTTGACAGGAAGGTGGGTGCGCATGACTCACTCAGAGATCCATGTCTGTCTCGAGCAGGTCATTTCTACAGATCCTTATTTGCAAAGGGAGCTCAGCGCCCAGCGTAAATGTCGTGGTGTCGGAAAAAAAGACGGTGATGAGATCGACGACCGAGAACTTCTTGGTGTATGGGACACATGCTCCTGGAGGTGTGCGGAACTCATTGCCAGGAATTTGAGACCCCAGCTTCCTGTTGAAGATATTCACCGCGATATCGTCGAATGGCGTAATTACTCATTCGAGCATATGGTCAGTCGTACGTGAATTCGCACTATCTGAAAAGGATGATCTCACAGCCGCAATGGTGCGGCTTTTCTTTTTTCAGTACCGGACTCTTCCTTGGTCTTTAGTAGTTTCTAGCTCTGATCTTAGCTCGGAACTTCTTGGGGTATCGCACTTTCTTCGGCTTCTTCTTCCTTGTCTTTTGTGCGAAGTCGCTTTGCTTTATCTATTGCGATACTTGTCACACTGTCCCTTTTGGTAATGGTTCCTTTGATCACTACACAGGTGTCAGGCTCTAGTTTGTCTCGAAGTTTCTCATACACGGAAGGGAAGGCGACCGCCTCTATGCTTCCGGTATAGTCACCTAGCTTGATGAAGGCCATGCGATCACCCTTTTTTGTAAATATTTCCTTTTTCTCTTCGATCAGTGCTCCCAGGATCACAGTTTCTTTTTTGACACCGCTTTCGATAATATCAGCGATGGAGGCTTTCTGTTTCTCAAGTTTATCTTTGAAGGAATCAAGAGGGTGACCGGAGATGTACAAACCGATCAGTTCTTTTTCCCAGGTCAATTGCTCTTGGAAGTCTGCCGGTTCGCTTTCTTCCAGCGTAAGACGGGGAACGCTTGCTTGGTCGCTCATTAAACCAAAAAGTGAATCTTGCCCTTCCGGCTGGTCCGAGGCTTCTTTGTGATATTTCAATAGATAATCAATGTTGGCTAGCATTTGGCCTCGTTCGCCGAGCTTATCAAGCGCACCGGCCTTAATAAGTGAATCGAGTGTTTTGCGGTTGAGGTTGCGGTCTTCAACGCGAGTGAGAAAGTCGGCAAGGGTTTCGAATTTGCCGCCTCGTTTGCGCTCAGCAATGATGGCATCCGAAATACCTTCGCCTACATTTTTGACCGTATAGAGTCCGAAGCGGATCTTCTCTCCGCCGGCTTTGTCCGTAACAACGGTAAAGTCACCGTAACTTTCATTAATATCCGGAGGAAGTACTTCAAGACCCATCCGTGAACATTCAGCCACAATTGCAGCGATCTTTTCGGTGTCGCCTGATTCAGCGGTCATAACTGCTGACATGAAGGCGGCCGGGTAGTTGGCTTTCATGTAGCCGGTCTGGTAGGCAACGCGGCCGTAACTGGCGGCGTGAGCTTTGTTAAAGCCGTAGCCAGCGAACGGTCCGATCAACTCCCAGAGTTTGTTTGCCTTCTTTTCGTCTAAGCCGTTCGCGAGAAGACCTTTCATCAATTTTTCACGCTGGGCTTCCATTTCCTCCGGAATCTTCTTACCCATCGCTTTACGCAGTTTGTCCGCCTCAAGCCAGGAGTATCCACCCAGTTTGATGGCGATCATAAGCACGTCGTCCTGGTAGGTGATCACTCCGTATGACTGGTCAAGAATATCTTTTAACCGCGGGTCGAGATAGGTAACCTTTTTTGGGTTATGCTTTCGCTCGATGTAGCTTGGAATAGATTCCATCGGACCCGGACGGTACAGCGCAACCATAGCGTTGATGTCGTGAATAGTCGATGGCTTGAGTTCCATGAGGTATTGGGTCATCTGCTCCCCGTTGAGCTGGAAGAGTCCAATAGTCTCTCCTTTGGCAACGAGATCAAATGTTTTAGGGTCATCAAGCGGAATGTTCTCAATATCTATATCGATATTGTAAAGGTCTTTCACGCGATGAACGGCGTTCGATAGGATAGCGAGGTTGCGGATACCCAGGAAGTCGAATTTCACCAGGCCGGCATCTTCTACTTCATGCATATCGAACTGAGTGATCAGCTTACCTCCCTTTGGGTCGTACTGAAGCGGGGTGTAGTCGGTGAGAGGCTTGGGTGAGATCACCACGCCGGCAGCGTGGACCGAAATGTGGCGGGCACAGCCTTCGATCTTTTGCGCCATATCAAGAATCTCTTTTGCCTCGGTGTCATTGGTGTACATTCTTTTAAGATCCGGTTCTTGTTCGAGTGCCTTTTGAATAGTCATCGGGAAACCTTGGGCACCGAAAGGGATCAGTTTGGAGATCTCGTCTCCTTTTGAATAAGGGAAGCCAAGCGCACGAGCGACATCACGCACCGCACCGCGCGCCATCATCGTACCGAAGGTACCGATCTGGGCGACTTTATCGATCCCGTACTTTTCTCGAGCATAGTCCAGGATCTCGTCGCGACGATCATCAGCAAAGTCCATATCGATATCCGGCGCTTTTGGACGCTCCGGGTTCAGGAATCGCTCGAAAGGAAGTTTATAAGCGAGCGGGTCTACATTGGTGATACCGAGCAGGTAGGTTGTAAGGGAGCCGGCAACAGATCCGCGAATAGTGGTGTGAATACCTCGTTCGTGTGCTTCGCGTAAAAGATCGCCCACGATCAGGAAGTATACCGAGTACCCTTTGTCAGCAATAACTTTGAGCTCGTACTCAAGTCGATCTACCACTTCATTTGTTTGTTTGAGTTCACGGCGAGGAATCCCGGCGTAGGCCTGGTCCTTGAGCTCTTCGTCGTATGGTTTGCCGCTTTTCGTTTCAAATTCCGGGAAGACCCAGCCGCCTAACTCGAGGTCGAGGTTGCATTTATCGACTATTTTCTGGGTATTTTCAACGGCGTCCGGCAGGTCGGCAAAACGCTTCTTGATCTCGGCTTGTGAGAGAAAGGAGAAATCATCTTCTTCTTCATCGAACCCGACTTGACCTCCGGTTCCCGATGACTGGACCGCAAGCAGTGTCTCGCGAGCCCGGCGATCGTCAGGCTTGAGGTAATACACGTCATGGGCGGCAACGATCGGTGTGTTCGTCTCGCGTGCGAGTTTGACCAGCTGGTCCATTTTCTCGTCGTGACCTGAAAGTTCCGGATGCTTGGAGATCTCGATATAAAAATCATCACCGAATATCTTGGTGTACCACTCGATCAACCCTTTTGCTTTTTGTGTGTCGCCATGCTCAAGCGCCTTAGCTATGTCACCTGAGAAAGACGGGGAGATGCAGACCAGATCCTTGTGGTACTTCTCGATCAATTCATAGTCGATGCGAGGTTTATAGTAAAAGCCTTCCAGAAATGAGTCGGTTACAAGCTTTACGAGGTTTTTGTAGCCTTCCTGGTTTTTAACGAGCAAAACAAGTCGGTGCCACCCTTTGTCCACTCCCGGCTGCTTGTCAGTGCGGGCACGAAGGGCAATGTGGGCATCCACACCAAGGATCGGCTTGATCTCGTTCTTCTCACATTCTTGGTAGAACTGGATGGCGCCGTACATGTTGCCGGCATCGGTGAGCGCTAAGGCTTTTTGTCCGTCTGCTTTGGCTGCCGCTACAAGCTCATACACCTTGGGCACGGCCTGAAGGAGAGAGTAGTGGGAGTGGACGTGGAGGTGAGCAAAATCTGACATGGCTGTATAATACCATATACATCTTATGCCCAAATATCTTATAGGAATTGATGAAGCCGGCCGTGGCCCTCTTGCCGGACCGCTCTCGGTAGCGGCGGTGTGTGTGCCGGTAGGAGTGAATATTTTGGACATCTGTGAGGGGGTAACTGACTCCAAAAAGCTCTCGCCGGAACGTCGCGAGGAGATCTATCGCGTACTTGAAAATGCCCAAATTAAAAATAGCAGACCCCGGAGTTCGGATAAGGCTATGCAACACCGGGTGTTGCATAGGGGCGGGGAGGTATGTATGTACGCGCATACGCACGTAATGCCGTCGACACTTGACCGGTGGGGTATGACCAAGTCGCTTCAGGTTGCGGTGGCTCGGGTGCTTGGGAAATTGCCGGTCGATCCGAAGGAAGTAAGAGTGTTGCTCGACGGCTCTTTGAAAGCACCGGCTGAATACGAGAACCAGGAGACGATCATTAAAGGTGACTGCTCTGAGTCGATCATCGGCGCGGCATCGATCATTGCCAAGGTACGCCGGGACCAGTCAATGGTGCGGTATGCTAAGCAGTATCCCGAATACGGTTTCGAGCAACATAAAGGGTATGGCACAGTAGTGCACCGGGCTAGAATCAAAAAATATGGTCCATGTGTCATTCACCGGAAACGTTTTATCAAACGTTTGATCCGGGATCTATGAAGTCGCCGAAGGCGGTTGAATTCTTACATCATAGATCGGGCTCTTAATATCTGAGAAAAAGGCTTTTTCCTCTACACAGGTTGCACAATTAGACATTTTAGGCTAAAGTGACCGACGTATGGTAGTACGAATGCGAACAACAAAATCGAAGACCGGCATGCGCCGATCTCACCACGCACTTGAAAAGCCGGCAACAACCGTTGACACTGACGGTGTGATGCACTACAAGCACCGGGCTACAGCAGAGACCGGTAAGTATCGAGGTCGACAAGTGGTCGATGTTGAGAAAAAGCTTGAAAAAAAGCGGGTGAAGCAGCAGAAGAAACTTGAGGAGGCAGACTCCGCTTCGGAGTAATATTGTCCTTTCACATTGTTTTGGTATGGCAAATCGGCATCTTTCACGATCAATCGTGTTGCAGTCTCTCTATGAATGGGATTTCGGCAACAAAAGCCCGGAGGAGGGTGTAGTAATTCTCGACCGTAACGTTGAGGAGTTCGCTCCAGGAATGGGCGATTATACGTTTATCAAAGCGCTTTTTTCAGGCGTGATAGAAAAACAAAAGGACCTTGATACCATCATTGAAAAGGCCGCGCCGGATTGGCCGATCGACAAGATAGCGACCGTCGATCGCAATATTCTGCGCCTTGGCCTCTATGAACTCCTTTTTGGTGATCGTAGCGAGGTTCCCCCGAAAGTAGCTATTAATGAGGCGATCGAGCTTGCCAAAAGTTTTGGTGGTGATACGTCGAGTAAGTTCGTGAACGGTGTGCTTGGGGCGGTTTATAAAGAAATGGGTGAACCGGGAAAAGAAGAGACGTCCAAGCGTAAGAATATCGATCCAAATGCAAAGTTGCCGGAGAAAACTCTTTGTGGCGCTGTTGTGTATGCTCGAGATAACGACAAGCTGTACTTAGCACTCGTTCACGATATCTTTGGTCACTGGACACTCAGTAAAGGCCGAATCCAGGAAGGAGAGGAGAAGGAAGACGGTGTAAAGCGTGAAGTGAAGGAAGAGATCGGTCTTGATGTTGATGTGCAGACCAAGCTCGGAGAAAACAGCTATGTTGCTTCTGATCCGGAGATAGGAAAACTGCGAAAGAACGTAACATACTTCCTCGCTGAGTCACCATACACTGAGGTTAAACTTGCCGAATCTGGCGGACTCGATGATGCCCGATGGTTTACGCTCGACGAAGTGGCCGACTTGAACTTTTACGACGATATCGTGCCGCTTATCACCAAAGCAGTGAGCATACTCCAAGAAGATAAATAAAACGAAGAGAAAGAAAATTTAATCATACTACGCCATGGAACGAGATTTTACTCAGTTTGAGGAGAAGGCGGGAGTGACGTTTCAGGATAAATCGCTTCTTCAGCAGGCGTTCACACACCGCTCCTACATAAATGAGCACAAACGTTCAGGGGCCGCTCATAACGAGCGACTTGAATTTTTGGGTGACGCGGTTCTCGAGCTTGTGATCACTGATTTTTTGTACAAGAAATATCCGGATAAGCCGGAAGGGGAGTTGACCTCTTACCGAGCGGCATTGGTGAACGCGCAGACCTGTTCGGATGTTGCCGGTGAGCTTAACTTGAATGACTTTCTTTTGCTCTCAAAAGGGGAGTCGAAAGACACCGGTCGAGCTCGACAGTATATTTTGGCTGACATGCTCGAGGCGGTTATTGGTGCGATCTATCTTGATCAGGGATACGACAAGGCGCGTGATTTTATTGCAGCGCATCTTTCGCCACGCATTGATGAGATCGTAGAAAAAGGGAACTGGATCGATGCCAAGAGTCGTTTCCAGGAAATGGCCCAAGAGCATGCCGGGATTACACCGGTTTATCAGGTGGTAGAGGAAAGTGGTCCGGATCACGACAAGCGATTCGTGGTCGGTGTATTCCTTGCTGATGAGCAGGTTGCCCTTGGGGAAGGAAATTCAAAACAGGAGGCGGAGCAGAAGGCGGCAGAGCGAGGGTTGGAGGAGAAGGGGTGGAATTGAGTTTAATGTGTAGGGTTAGGTGGTAGTGGATAGTTAGTGAAATCCCGCCGTTCGCACAGCGAACGGCG
>JBBDRA010000005.1 GCA_040905715.1 Candidatus Paceibacterota bacterium
GAACGGCGGAGGCGGTACACAAGACGACCGAAGGGAGTGCTTGTCGCCGAGCCGGGGCAGAGAGTTCTTAGTGAAGACGAGTTCGAAGAACGATGTCTGAACTTAGAAACTCTACGCCGAGTCCCTGCCGGGCTTTTTTATAATTGAATAAAGCCAAAACCACAAAACAGGGGTATACGGAGCTTTCACAGATCTTGCAAAGTAAAATAATGGTATAATTACATTCTATGAAAAAAACAATCATCATTCTTATAGTCCTTGCTCTTATCGCGCTGTTCGCATACGTATTCATGATAGGCGGGGATGTGGCAGAAGATTCACAGCTTGATGAAACCCCTTCAGAAAATGTAGAAGACACTGAAGCAGCCGGTACGATCGTATCTGTAGATACTGATCAAGTCGCCGCAGACGGACCGGCGTTCGTAACTGTTCTCCAGGAAGATGAAACAGAGGTTGTCGTAGCCGTTCCTTCCATGGGGATAAACCTTTGTCCTGCTCAAGAAAATATTGCTGATGTGTTCGAGCTTGAAGCTGGAGATGAGGTGGAGGTGCGCGGTCGGGTAGATAGTGGGTTTGAAGGCGCGATAGTGCCGTGTGAATCAGCAGACCACTACCTAAGAATCGTTGAGTAAGGTCGCCCTTTCCTTTTTCTTGGGGTGCGTTATACTCAATAGCACCACATATGACACCTGTAGCACAAGAGGGCGCAAAGGTGGTCTTTGTCTCTACGTATCCACCAACTGAGTGTGGCATAGCCACTTTTACTCAAGACCTCGTTACCACTTTTAACACCTTATACGCGCCGCGCGAGCAGGCGGTGGTGTTGGCTGTTACCTATAAACCCGAAACTGATCATAGTAATACTAAGAGTGTTATTGATCAGATCTATAAAGAAGATGTCGACGCGTACGCACAGGCGGCTCATAAACTCAATACGCTTGATGATGTTAAGTTGGTAAGTGTTCAGCACGAGTTCGGTCTGTATGCCGGAGAGTATGGCAGATCGATCATCGATTTTCTTGAGGTGCTTGAGAAGCCGTCAGTTGTAACATTTCACACGGTCCTTCCCGGTCCTGATAAAGGGCGTAAACAGACGATACGCACGATCGCCCAAGCGACGTGTGGGTTTGTTGTTATGACCGAGACGTCAAAATATATTCTGGTCAATGAGTACGGTATCGATGATACATTCATTTCTATTATCCCGCACGGCATCCACTCGATGCGTTACACCCTGCCAAGTCATGCAAAGTCGTCGGTTGGCTTGGGAGGTGTAAATGTTCTGACTACGTTCGGGCTTTTGTCACGCGGAAAGGGAATTGAGTACGTGATAGAGGCAATGCCGGAAATTGTTAGAAAACATCCGGACGCGATCTATCAAGTGCTTGGAGCAACTCATCCGGAGGTGTTGCGCCAGGAAGGAGAAGTGTACCGACAGTCGCTTGAGAAGCGTGTAGGTGAGCTTGGTCTCAACAAGCATGTGCTTTTTCACAACGCTTACATGAGTAATGATGAGCTCTTGCGCTATCTCAAAGCGACTGATATCTATATTTCAACACCGCTCGATCCGGATCAGGCCGTTTCCGGCACGCTTACGTATGCGATGGGCGCCGGTCGACCGGTTGTTGCTACAAAATTCGCTCAAGCAAAAGAAGATGTCACGCCGGACGTTGGGAGGCTGGTTGATTTTCGAGAGCCTGACGAAATATCTCAAGCGGTGAATGAACTTCTTGACGATTCAGAGTTACGTAGCATTCTTGGCCGCAATGCGTATTTTAAAACCCGGAGTATGACCTGGGAGAATGTGCTTTTGCAGTACCGGCGGTTGTTTGGCGGGTTTGCACCGAATACTTTTCTCGAGGAGCGCAACCTGCCGCGTCCAACGCTGAAGCATTTTCACCGAATGACTGATAAAACGGGAATGTTTCAGTTTGCTGAGCTGGCAGATCCTGATTCGAAGTCAGGGTATACGCTTGATGATAACGCGCGCGCGTTGATCGCCTGCTCCTGGTGGTATCAACGCCGTCGTGATGGCGCACCTCTCTCGCTCGCTACGAGGTATTTAGATCTCATGGCATACATGATGTCCGAAGACGGTACGTTTCATAACTACGTTAATCACGATAAAAGCTTCCACGAGGAGCGTAACCAAAATGAAAATCTTGAGGATGCTAATGCTCGAGCGTTCTGGTCGCTTGCGACAATTGCTACCGCAGATCGAATGCCGGAGGCTCTACGAGAGAAGGCGTCTCGACTTTTTGATACGCATATCGACAAGCACGCAGCAGTAAGATCACCGCGTGCCGAAGCATTCTATATTAAAGCGCTTGGTGAGTGGCTAAAGACGTATCCTGATAATGTCGCTCGACAGCGCTTCCTTGTCACTTTTGCTGATCATCTCGTTTCACTCTTTGAGCAAGTTGCTACAGACGACTGGTATTGGTGTGAGCCGCATCTGACGTATTCGAACAGTGTTATTCCGGAAGCGCTTCTGATCGCCGGTATTGTTACAGGCGATGTGCGGTATGCGACACTGGGTTTTAAAGCACTTGATTTTCTTGTTGAGCATTCTTTCGATGGGTCGCTGTGTGCGCCGGTCGGTCAGCAGGGGTGGTTTGTGCAGGGAGGAGAGAAGCGGCAGTACGATCAACAGCCGGAAGAAGTCTCGGCTCTCGTTCAGGTTCTTGACCTGGCATATCGGATCAGTGGCAAGGAGCAGTACCGAGAGCGTCGTCTCGATGCTTTTAACTGGTTCCTGGGCAATAATTCATTACACCGATTTATTTATGATCATACGACCGGTGGTTGCTATGATGGGCTTGGGGAAGGATACGTTAACCTTAATCAAGGCGCTGAGTCTACAGTGACGTACGTTATGGCACGATTGTTGTTTGAGCCAATACGAAAAGATCAGGCGTGAAGGGATTTTCTCTCTATATAGACTCTTTAATAACAAAAACTATGAACACAAAGGCAATTATTATTCCCGGAAACGGAGACGATGGTCCTGGTGACGGATGGCGCCCGTATGTTGTGCACGAGCTTTCTAAGCTTGGCATCGGGATAATTAATCTACGATTCCCGGATCCGGAGCTGGCGCGCCAGTCCTACTGGATCCCGTTTCTTGAAACACTGGCAATTGACGAAGAGACGATACTTATTGGGCACTCATCCGGCGCGGTAGCAGCTATACGATATGCAGCGGAGAACAGAGTTCGGGGAACCGTATTGGTGAGTGCGTATCATACTGATCTAGGGCTGGAGAACGAAAAAATAAGCGGTTATTTTGATGATGAATGGCAGTGGGAAAAGGTAAAGAGTAATCAGGACTGGATCATCCAGTTTCATTCTACGGACGACCCTTTTATTCCAACGAGTGAAGCGCGCTTTGTGCGCGACCGGCTTGATACTGAATATCACGAGTTTACAGACAGAGAACATCATAACCAGACTCAGTTTCCTGAGCTCGTTGAGGCAATTGTGCGCAAAGTGATGTAGTGTGTTCGCACCCGTAAACACATACCTGGAAGGGGTATGTGTTTTCGAAAAGAGCGTTGCATGTCGCAACTTCTCCTCCGCGAAATGGAAACGAAGGTTTTATTTAATCGGGTTCTCGCCTTTGATAATGCGGATGAGAACGACGATAACCGCGAGCGCCAAAAGAAGGTGAATGAATCCTCCTAAGACATCAAACGCGAGAAATCCGATCAACCACAATATAAGAAGTATAATGGCTATTGTGTAGAGCATATGTGTATTAGACTCTTTAAAAAATAATAATATTACACATTTTGTGAATATCTCGGTTACTCAAGAGGATTTTCTCCTTTGAGTATGCGAATGAGGACTATAACGATAGCCAGAACCAGAAGGACGTGGATAAATCCTCCTAAGGTGTAGGATGTTAAAAAGCCCAGTAACCACAGAACCAAAAGTATGATCGCTATTGTTGTAAGCATATATAGTGAAGAGAGTACAAGAGCGCAAAATATTACACTCGTTCACGACGCTTGTTCACGAGACCGTCGTCTGTCTCGAGTATGTATTCCTCCCAACGCTTTACTATGAGCCGAGCTCGTTTCTGATCAGTTCTGAGAAATGAGGTGAACCGCTGTTTTCTTTAATACTTTCAGATATCTCATATCTATTACGAAGTTCATTGATCGGTATACTGTTCGGAATAAAGCCAAGTTTTTGCGCAAGCGTGTCGGAGTAGCGCGGGAAATATAGACGCAGATCCCAGTAGGGCACTTTGCCCGGAGCTATAGCGTTCACGTGCTCCATAATGTTGGTCGTGCAGCTATTGGTGAGCGTATTATAAAATTCCGGTTCGTTGTTTATTGCGTTAGCGCGGGCTAAGATATCGAGAAGCAGATGTCGGATCTGATCGCGACTCGCGTTGACCGGATAGAGATATATCTCATCGTTTCCTCGGCCGATCGCTCGTTGCGTTAGAAGGTCGTGTTCGTCGGCAATAACGTAGAGAAGTTCATATTTTCTTAAAGCGCCCCAGAGAGGCGAGAATTCCTCGTCGTTTTCGCGACGGGCTTCGATCGATACGCCGATATGTGAGCCGTCACTAAAACCGAACGAAAGCATTGTGTGAGCCGCGCCAAAACCGGAAAAAGGTACGACAATATAGTCAAGAGAGTCGAGTGTGCGCAGGTCCAGAGCTCGATCTTCCCAGTGCGCACTTGATGTTCCGGCGGTGTGTTTAAAGTTACGTACGTTCTCAATATTTACGGTGTAGGTGTCTGTTACGTTTGCTGTGGCGATGTGCTCGTGCTCGTCTACCCACAAGCGTTCATGGGACGGGGATACGGCGATGAGCCAAAGTGCTATCGCAATAAGCACAAGAGCCACTACCGTTAGAACACGTCGCTTGGTCATTGTAAGGTATTGTAGCATGGAGTCGTTTTCAATCTCACTCTTCTAACCCCTTCTTAATCTGAGATAAACTAAACAGGGCAAACTAAACGGAGCAAAAAAACTAAAGCCATTTAGACCTTAGTTTTTTTGTTTACGAATAGTGCGGAGCTCTGTTTTTGCTTATTGCTTTCGCTTATTCTTCCAAAGGAGTTGTAGTGCTTGTTGTGGCAGTGCTTGAGGCGTTTGATGTTCCGTTCGTGGTCGGGGTGCTTGTGGCCTCTAGGTCAACGGGTGTCTCATCCGAAGTCATTGAATGAGCACTGGAATCAGTGTCGGCTTCTTCTTCTAGGGTTGCGTCGATCTCGTTTACGATCTCCTGAGCTCTTTCAAAGTGAGTAAGCGCTGATCGGTGGCGCTGTGATTCAAGGTGTTCTAAGCCTTTTCGAAAAAGTTTTGTTGCTTTTTCATACTTATCTTCAAGTTCGTCTCGTTCACTCTCCGGGATAGTATCTGAATCATTTAATTGTTCTTGAACTTCCAAGAGTTGCTGAGAAGTGTCTTCGTGGGTTTGTGCGGTCTCAGTTGAGCTCGTTGCCGACAGAGTTTCTGTGGTAGTAGTAGATGAAGCGCTGCTTGTGGCAGTGTCTTTGGCAGGAGTAGTTGTGCCTGTGGTCTGCGAAGAGGTTGCGTTGCTTGTAGTAGCGACTTCTTGTGGGGTGTCTTGTGTTTCAATGTAGTCCTTGATATTGGTGACATGAGCTTCCAGAGACCGTGACATATCATGCCAGATCTGTGAGTTAATACGGTTGGTTACAGTAAGCTGTTGAACTTCGTCTAGCCGTTCATTGAGTCTTCGGGCCTCGTAGCGCGCTTTAGATTTTGGAGTGGTGTGCATGAGTCCGATCAACTCCTCGTTTATAGAGACCTTGACCGGATAGAGGGCGTCTCCCGGTAGGGCACTGTTTGCTTTGTATGAAACACCTCCGCTTGTCAGCGCGATAAAAAGTATGCCGGCAATATACGGTACAGGTGAGTGGAAGAGACGAATTGATAAAATACTATTACTCCAGGTCGAAACTCTCCCTCCGCTGTGCGCTGGGTGTTCATCGGTGAATGCTAGGAACTGACGTTTGAGGTCAGCTTTCTCCTCTTTGGTCAGTGAAACCTTGTGAGTTAGATTTTTTAGTGATGTTTGTATTTTGCCCGCCATAGGTCAAGTTCTTTTTTCGTTTGCTTCTTCTTGTTCCTCAATAAATTTACGTAATCGTATTAAAGCGCGATGGACACGAACCGATATGTTGTTCTCATTTTCGTTGAGCGATTCAGCTATATCTTTTATAGAGAGGCCGTCAACATAACGCATGAAGATCACTGTTCGATAGCTATCATTAAGTTTTGCAAGATGGCTGATCAGGATCTCTGTATCAAGTCTTGCTACCGTTTCTTCGTGTTCCTGAGTTGCAGGCTGGAACCCGGTCCCTTCTTCGAGTGCATCAAGTGAAGAAGAGTGTTTTCGACGTTCGTACTCGTTAATGATCAGATTGTTTGCAACTCGGTAGAGAAAAGCACGTGGGTACTCGATCTCTCCGCCTTTGACAACATATCGCCACGTTCGCATAAATGTTTCTTGCATGAGATCAATAGCCCGTTCTCGCTTACTGATCCGAAAATAACAGTGTCGAAAGATAGCGTCCGAGTAATCATCATACAGTTTTGAAAATGTGCGTTGAAGTTTTTCGTGGCTCATTTGAGTAGACACATTAAGCGGGGATTATATTACACAGCAAATGAGGGGTAAAAATAGCAGTTTATTGTTATTTTTCCTTGAGACCTGCCTCGAAAGCCTTGCTTACACGTATTTTGCGAGAAGAAGAAGTATATATTTGTCAGTTTGAATATACACTTTTGAATTAATACCTTAACAATCAGTGACATAAGACGATCGTTTTATGTGTCCATTAACCGAATAAGTGGTTCATTTTCTGCATATTTTGCGCAGTCTTTAAGGCAGACAAAGAGCGTGTGACGTATGTGTACACTACAACGTCGGTAAAAAAAGTCAATAGCATAAAGGACAGGATCGTATAACGATCCAA
>JBBDRA010000006.1 GCA_040905715.1 Candidatus Paceibacterota bacterium
GCTGCCCGGCAGGGACTCGAACCCCGATTAACGGCGCCAGAAGCCGTCGTCCTGCCATTAGACGACCGGGCAATACTTTACATTCTACACCACATACAACCTTACTCTATTTACCAAACTCCGTTGCGGACTGCGACTCGCTTCGCTCTCATGCACTGCGATTTCTACAGTTTCTACGCTGCGCTTCGAAACTAAGAAATCGGGAGCCTGCCATTAGACGACCGGGCAAGTGATGTGTACGATACAGCAAAACACGCGTCTATTCAACCCGACAACTACTCCGTAAGGTGGAAGAATGATTTTATGCGGCTCACCATCCCGTGGTGAGCATAGACCCGCTCTTCTCGATCCAGCACAAGGTACGCCACCGCAGCAGCGGCACCGAACATATTAAAGACCAGGTCAAGCACGGTGTTGTTATATCCGCCAACACCGGTTTCCGGCATAGCAAGCACCGCGATGAACTCAACGATCTCATTGAGAACTCCCAGCCCCATCCCGGCAAGGACTACTACAGATAAGATGATCGGCCAGTTGACCTGCCCTGCCAGATACGGCCGGATCAGATGGTAGACCACTAACGTTGCCACCGCGAAGCCAAAGAAATGCACGACTTGGTCATATTTGAGGATCACCAGCTCGTTTCCCGCATCAATAAGAGGAACAAGTGTCAGTCCGTAGAGAATACCGTTGCCGACCGGCACCGCACCGCCGGCCATATGCAAAAGGCCCCAGATCGAAAGACCCCAGAGGATCACGCTGTCAAAACGTGACCGGTGCAATGTGCCTGCCACTGCCCCGGCAATAACGACCAGTACAGCTACATACCAAAGAAACTCGTAGTCCCCGATCGCTACAAAATACACCGACGCACCAAAAATGTACGCAAGGGTAAAAAGAACGACCCAGCTATGCTCATGAAGTGTGTTCAACATATGTATTATTTATTAGATCCGCTCCCCCACCTGTTCACAACCCACGGCTTGATCCATACCCCAACCTTCCAGATACTACCCGCCACTACGCCAATAAGTACGATCCAAAGAAGAAGTACCGGCAAGAAAAAGATCAGCGCGATAAGGAAATTCACGAAACTCACTAGCTCGCTCAACAGCGTCCGCAGACCTTCTTTTATTTCGTTAACAGGGCTCCATGTCACCCCAAATATTTCTACGTCGGCTTCAGAGACGAGCGAAACCCGAATCGTAGACATGTCAGTCTGACGGCTCAAATACTGAATCCGCCCTTCGAGCCGCTCAATATCTTGCCGGACATTAGACAGCTCTCGCTGGATGGCAAGCACGTCTTCAACGTCCGTCGCCTGCTCCAAAAGCGCTACGTACTGCTCCTCCGTCGCTTCTAGATTTCGAAGTCGCGCTTCGAGGTCAACAAACTCTTCCGTTACGTCCTGTGCATTTATCTGCTCTCTTTCTACAGTTACTGCTAGATCTTTAATTAACACAACGCTTTGATCGAAAGCACTAGACGGTATCCGCAATGTTATCTGGCCATGCTTTTTGTTATCGCTCGTCTCAAATACATCTACACTACTGACAAAACCGTCCGCCTGTGTGGCGATTCCTGATATCTGATCTATAGCGTCTTCTGTGCTTCCAACGATCAGCGAGAGATCTGCGGTCTGGATGATCTTACGCTCCTCTACATCGGCCACGCTACCATCACTCTTTATATTCTCCCCTGCACCGCTCTCATCAAAATCCCTTGCGTACTGCTCTTCTGCAACACCAGGGGCGGAGGAGGTATCATTAGAAATACCTAAGCCTAAGGACGAAGACGAGTTGATCATGTTCGCCACCACACCTACCACAAACACGAGAGCCAATACCCCAATTACCGCCAGGAAAATATTTCTACGAGTAATAACACCTGGCTTTGTTTGCTTTGTTGCTGGCATACGTGTTTTGGGTTAACTTATGACTCATTTCATTGTACCCCGTTTTAACACCAAAACCTTGCTCGTTGTGTGGACTGCAACGTTAACAATAAAGCAACCACTACTTTTTGTTCTCGGTCGCGGCCTTTATAAACTCACTGAACAACGGATGCGGTGCGAGCGGACGTGCTTGAAATTCCGGATGAAACTGCGCACCCAAGAAGAACGGATGCTCGCTCTTCGGAAGTTCCGCTATCTCCATAAGACGCCCGTCGGGTGATTTTCCGGAAAAGACCAAGCCTCCCTCTTCTATCTGCTCTACGTATTCAGGATTAATCTCGTAACGGTGACGATGGCGCTCAGATATTTTGTCTGACTTATATGCCCCGCGAGCAATAGTCCCTTTTCCTAACACTGCCGGATACGCACCGAGTCTCATCGAATTACCATAATTTTTCTTAGCAACCAGCTCTTTCTGTTCCGGCATAATGTCCACCACGCAATGCTCGGCATCAGGATCCATCTCAGCGGTTGTGGCGCCTTGTATGCCCAATACATTGCGAGCATACTCGATCACGGCGATCTGCATGCCGTAACAGAGCCCAAAGTACGGTATCTTGTGCTTGCGAGCGTATTCAACCACGTTGATCTTTCCCTCAATACCGCGTGTACCGAACCCACCAGGCACCAAGATGCCGTCGTATTTATTAAGTTGCTGAAGCTTCTTTTTGCCACTTTTCCCTTCAAATATCTCAGAGCTTACATAATGGATCTTTGGCTTTATTTTTTGGTGGTACCCGGATATCTTAATCGCCTCCAGAACCGAGATATATACATCTGAGAGAACAAAGTCACCAGAATCAAAGTACTTGCCCACCACAGCGATATCAACTGTTTTATCGGTTTTTTTGCTTTTATTTACAAAAGATTTCCACTTAGTCAGATTGGTCTTCTTCTTGCGATGATTGAGACCGAGATGGTCAGAAATGATAGCACCAAGATTATCGCGCTCAAAGTTAACCGGCACATCATAGATGCTTTCAATATCCGGCGCCGATATGACTCGCTCTTCATCTATATTACAAAATGTCGCGATCTTTTTTTTACGTTTATCATCAAGTGGTTCGTCCGATCGAGCAATGATCATATCCGCCTGAATACCAACACTATTCAAACTACGCGCGGCGTACTGCGTCGGCTTAGTCTTCATCTCTCCCACTTTTGACGGAATAGGCAAATAACTGACCATCACAAACATCACGTCATCCGGATGCTTTACCTTCATCATACGTCCGGCTTCAAGAAACAGAATGTTCTGGTACTCTCCGATCGTTCCTCCGATCTCGACGATAGTCACATCGGCTTTCGCTTCTTCAGTTGCCTTTTTAATACGTCGGATCGCCTCTTCCGGCACATCCGGTACAACTTCAACATTGCGCCCCTTGTAACCCAAATTACGCTCTTTACGGATCACCTCCTGATACACCCGACCGGTGGTCATGTAATTGATACGTGAGAGATCAAGATCAAGAAAGCGTTCGTAGTTCCCCATATCCTGATCGCACTCATCACCGTCATTTAAAACGAAAACCTCACCGTGTTCGGTGGGGTTCATAGTGCCCGCATCAATATTGATGTACGGGTCGATCTTAAGCGCAGTGACATCAAAACCGCGCGCCTGCATTATCGTTCCGATCGATGATGACGTAACACCTTTTCCCACTCCGGACATCACTCCTCCAACAACAAATATATATTTTGGTGATTCTTTTTTTGACATACGTTTCTATCACATTCTGTCACGCGCATCCGCTCCGCAACGTACTATTTTATACTCGTAAATATCGCTTCACCGCCAAATAACTCGAGACTCCCCCAATGGCGATCCCGGCAAAGACCACCCAAAGAAAGATCTCACCAAAGTTAGAAAGATAATATCCAAAAATGTTAAAGCCGACAAAGAATTCTTCCGTAAAGCCGGCGAGCCAGTATGTTAGCGGGAAGTACAGCGCCAGTGTAACAACCGCAGCAATAACCCCGTAGAGCATGCCACTCACCACGAACGGACCACGAATATAGGTTTTACTAGCACCAACCAAACGCATTACCGATATCTCTTCGCGTGAAATGTAAATAGCTAGTCGGATCGTGTTGAATGTAATAATGATCGACAGAACAATAAGCGCAGTCATAATAATAATACCAAGCTGCTCAGCAGTATTAAGTATGTTACTCAACCTACTGATAACCACCTCCTTTTGCTGCTCATTCGTACTGGCAATGACCGATGTCTGCCGGTCAGAAAGAACGCCTGTTTCTCCCTCAAGAAAGGCCGTTATGCCTTCATACTGGGAAGGATTTTTTGCAGTAATATTAAGCGACGCCCGCAACGGGTTCTCATCAAGCTCTTCGAGAGCAGCGAGTTTTGTCTGGTCATTCTGATAGCGCTCTTCAAAAGCTGCTAATGCCTCTTCACGCGTGGTGTACGTAACCACATCTGTTTCAGGAAGCTGTTCAAGCTTTTCCTTGATCGCCAGAATCTCCTCCTCTTCGGCATCGGTCTGGAAATACACGTTAACATCTACTTTGGCGCTGATCTCCCTCAGCGTTGAGGTGAGTATCTCACTTCCAAAGAGCGTACCGGCAAGGACCGAGAGGGTGATGACCATGACCAAGATAGATGCGAGAGAAACGAAACCGTTGCGCCAGAAATTATGAAATCCTGAGCGGACAATACGGCGAATCGCTGTGGTGAACTGTTCCATGAATGAGATTGTTTATATAAAGTTAAGCCTCAATTAAATATCATATTTCCCTTCCCGATCATCTCGGATAACCCGTCCTTCTTTCATTGTGATCACTCTATTTTCCAGTGCATCGATCACTCCGGTGTTGTGCGTAGTGAGAAACACGAGAGTGCCGAGCTCGTTTATCTTTTTCAGTATCTGAACGATCTCATAGGTATTTTCCGGATCAAGATTACCGGTTGGCTCGTCAGCAATAACAATATCCGGCTGGTTCACAATAGCTCGAGCGATCGCAGCACGCTGTTTTTCGCCACCGGAGAGTTCATGAGGAAACCCCCACATTTTTCGCTCAAGACCGACGAGTTCCAGAGCATACGGCACATCCGCTTCAATATCTTCGTCCGGTCGACCCGCCGCTTCCATAGCGAACGCTATATTCTCATATACATTTTTATGAGGCAGAAGGCGGAAATCTTGAAACACCACACCTATATTTCGACGCATCGCATTCATCTCTCTCGGATGAAGCGCGTGAATATTCGTGTTGCTGATCAACACTTTCCCTTTGCTTGGACTCTCTTCAGCAAGCAACATCTTCAGAAGTGTTGTTTTCCCGGCACCGGAATGGCCAACAACGGAAACGAACTCCTTCGGCTCAACCGAGAACGAAACATCCTCGAGTGCCACCGAATTATCCGGATAGTGTTTGGATATGTTATCGAATTGGATCATGGAATACACGTCTCCCACAGTTACCACACGCTAATACAAGACCTAGTATAACATAGTCAGCGACGTGTACACACACCCGGACCAAAAGCTATATTCCTGCCTCAATAAACGGCTCAATACCGCCTTCAAGCACGCTTTCTACATCACGCACCTCCGTATCGGTCCGGTGATCCTTTACCAATTGATACGGATGAAGGACATATGACCGGATCTGAGACCCCCATTCTGCGTCCGTCGTTTTAGACACATACATACCCTCTTCCTTTGACTGGCGCTCCTCCTCAAGCCTCCGATGAAGCTTGCCGGCTAAAAGCTGACGGGCTCGCTCGCGGTTTGCGTGCTGAGTCCGCTCTCCATCCACATGAACCGATATACCGGTCGGCACATGCGTCATGCGAACCGCGGTCTCACGCTTGTTAACGTTCTGACCCCCGGGACCGCTTGATTTCGCGAATTCCACTTCTATTTCATCCTCCGGCAACTGGAACTCACTCGGTGTTTTAAATTTAGGTATCACCTCGACCATCGCAAAGGCTGTGTGTCGCTGCTTGTTTGCATTGAACGGCGAGATGCGCACGATACGATGTACGCCGGATTCATTTTTGAGTTTGCCGTATGATCCTTTTGCCTGGATCTCAATCGATACATTCTTATATCCTCCGTGTTCATTTGTGTTCTGATGGATAACAATTGTCCCCCAGCCCTGCTTTTGGGCGTACCCTTGGTACATCTCAAGAAGCATGCGGGCAAAGTCTTCGGCATCATCCCCGCCGGCACCGGAAAAGACCGTCAGAATAGCTTCATACTCGTCATAGTTTACCTCCTGACTCTTTACCTTCGATAGCTGTGACTTTAGCCTATTAAGGTCGCTCATTGCATTATCAGCCTTTTTCTTCTGCTCCCAAAAACTGGCATCGCTCATCTGCGCTTCGATCTCGTCGATGGACTGCTTAAGTTCATCAGCGTTCATATCCTCAATGTTTTTCTCCTCATGTTGCATGCGAGTGATTATAACAGGGTTAAAGCGTGTTCAACAGGTTTCTTAAAAATATTAGAGTTAACTCTAATATAACTCTAATATTTTATGTACTCAGCCATTATCATTCAGCTAAAATAAAACCCCACCTATGCGCACGCATAGGTGGGGTGAATATCCGCCGGAGGTCGCCATGGCAACGAAAGGAAGGAGAGAATGCTCCGAACCCTCATCCTCCCTGAGCGCCCGCCGTACGGCGGCACTCCCTCCGGCGTCCATTCCTTTAAAACAACAGGCTTGAAGTAGTCTATCACGTCTTCCTGTTCGTGAGCCACCCGGCGGAACACTTTTCAAAAACACTCCACTTCCATCGGTCTTCATCGCTAAGTCTTGCGAAGCTTGCGCATCTCGCTTCTCACTACCCGGGCTAGCCCGTCTCTCCAGGCATTCGAGACATGGCTCCGCCTTTCTCATCCGCCGCAGGCGCAGCAGTGCGCCTACTCGGCTGTCTCACTCACGTTGTTCGTGAGCCACCCGGCGGAATCGAACCGCCGACCTACACGTTACGAGTGTGTTGCTCTACCAACTGAGCTAGGGTGGCGCCAAGCATTACCCCTCTCACCTGCCTGAGCCAAGAGCGGGAATCGCCGTCAGGTCACTAAGCTCCACTGCTCTCCGCCTACCGGCGGATGCGCCGTTCACTAAGTGCCTCCTGGCCGGGCTCGCCTGTCGTACTCGCTCCGCTCCGTGCGACGTGGCTCCACCTTTCTCATCCCGACAAAAGCGAAGCAGTTCGCTTTCTCTCTTTGCTACTCCGCTTCGCTTCGTGAGCCAAGAGCGGGAATCGAACCCGCGACCTCACCCTTCGTTTACACCCCTTCTTTTCTTCTATACGTATAAGGGGACTAGACTGTATCTTTGACGTATCCCGTCCTGCACGCAGAGCGGAACGTAGCCATCCTTGTCAGTCGTTCGGGCCTTCGTTGATCAATGTAATGAATGCCACGGTCTGAGCCTGTATAGAGACCTTTAACCGTTATTCGGATTTCACCGAAGAGTTTCCTCTCCGGCAGGCAAATACGATTCACCATGGGTGTGCTCTACCGACTGAGCTATCTTGGCAAGTTATCTCTATTCAACCAAATAAAGAACGTTTCTAATCCTATTACATTTCCCGCAACTTTTCAATTTCGCCGTCTATATACTCCTTTAAATATTTATTATTGAAATAAACAGTTAAAACACCATACTTAGTTTTTTGCTTATAATTACCGACGCCTCGAGCAGGAGTCACAATAACTTTCTGAAACTGTGATTTTTTAACCCCTAACCTGTCTACCCACACCTCAAGCGCCTTATTTTTATTCATATCACTAAAGATCTGAAGACCGAACTTTATTTTTGATCTATCTACGCCGCAAATTCTTTCAAGAAAAAGTAGAAAAACACGTATAAGGTCGGGGTCAGTATTTCCTAACCGGACCGCATGCTTTGATCTCTTGGTACCCTCTCCCCAAAACAACCCCATTCCCAAGCCATATAATTTCTCATCATCTATATCCCTTGCCACCCTAATGGTAAACGGGTGACCGTCTGGATTCAGTCGTGCGTACACAGCATCAGAGATCGATCGTTTCTTTATTCCATGCTTTCTAATCCAGTAATTAACTTTATTTTCAGAACATTCTAAAACGCTAGCTATTTCCGCAGATGATCTCTTCTGAGTTTCGTATAAGTCCTGAAGCCTTTCTTTGGATATCATTTTGGTAGAGCTTTACCTTCTACATAAGGTATTCTACTATATTTTTTCCGCATCTTCCACCCTAAACTCTCCGATCCGTGTTCTCCGCAACTTCGTCGTCGTTGCCGGCACATCAAGCCCTCGTCCGATCGCCTCTACTACCGAGCGCACGAATACACCGCTTGCAACATCCATTGTCAGATCAAGAAAAGTGCTTCCCTCGTTTTTAAACACCGTGTTCAATTTCAGACTATACACTTTCATGGCTCGGACCGGAGGGTCCACCTTTTCACCTCGGCGCGCCTTCTTATACAACGGCTCACCGCCCACCTTGACCGCTGAATAGATCGGCACCGGTAGGTCTGTTACGCCTGTTAGCTGATCACATACTTTTTGAATATCCTCCGCACTAAACGACTCCACAACGTCGATCTTTTCAACCACCTCTCCTTCCTGGTCTCCGGTATCAGTACGAACACCGAGCTCAGCCACTACCTGGTATGTTTTATCAAGCTTAAGAAAATTCTCAAGCTGCTTGGTCCCTTCGCTACCCACACCGACGATCAAAAGCCCGCTCGCCATCGGATCAAGCGTGCCGGCGTGCCCCATTTTGCGTATCCCTACCTTTTTGCGAAGTCGCCGGATCACGTCAAAGGAAGTGATTCCAATAGGTTTATCAATAAGATAGATCGATTCAGGTATATCTGACATAGTTTTGTTATCTCCACTTTCCTGAGTAATAACGTATACGCCAAAAAGTGGTTGGCGGAGGGTCTGGGCTTTGCGGCGTATACGTTATTGCGACCCTCCTCTATTCTTGTGGAAGCGTAATAGTGAACGTGGTTCCTTCTGTCTCAACAGAACTTAGCTCTATGTGCCCGCCGTGCAAGCCGATTACCTGTTGCGCCAAATAAAGCCCGATTCCGCTTTGATGCCGATCGATCGCCCGTGCATTCTTCCCTCGATAGTGACGTTCAAAAATGTGTTTCTGTTCGATCGTCGAGATACCAATACCGTTATCGGCGATGATTATCTTCACCCCGTCTTCAGCGGTCTTAGCCATAACAGTTACCTGACCATGAGGTGTGTAGCGGATCGCATTATCAATAATATTCGTAAGCGCACTCGTTAGCACATGTTTCTCCCCGGCAATAATAATAGAGGATGAAGAACACTTGCAATCAACCTTGGTATTCTTTTCTTGCGCCAGATAATCAAGATCGTCAACGATCTCTTTGAGTAACTGTGCTATATCGATCTGATCCTTCTTTTGAGAAAGCTCGAATGAGCTCAGATCAGATTGGTGCATCTTAAGGAGCTTTTCTATCAAATCGTTAGCGTCGTTTATTTTTTCAGTACTCTTCTCAATTAAGTCATGTTCTTCTTCATTGAGGCGCTGACTTGACTTGATTATTCCTAGCGCCCAACGAATTCCGGACAACGGAGTTTTTAGTCGGTGCTGAGCCATGTGAATGAACATCTCTCTCACCTCTTCAAGCTCAGAGAGGTCACGTACTTCACGCTTGCTTTGCTGAAGATCATACACGATCTTAATGCTCTTATACATCAGACCTGCTGACGCCAACGCTATAATAACCCCTTCAAGAATAAGCGCGATGTAAAGACCTTGTAAGGTCACGTATACATCAATATATTCTCCGAAATATGGAACATCAAAATCACCCCAGGTCGCTGCCAAAAAAGCAGTGGTCATGTTTGCCACCACTCCTATAAAAAGAATGATCACTTCTACCCGAACACGAGTTGTGTGCTGCCAACTTTGTTGCTGACCAGAATCAGAAAGAGCCATGTACTCATAATGATATCACAATACAACAGCAAGAAATTCACATCTGCCGCGCTATCCACCACTTAGTTAGTACACCTCCTTGACCGGTTGTTTGAGCAAAAACAAAATACCAGCCAAGGGCTGGTATTTTGTCATTTTGCGCGGCCGACCGGACTCGAGGGTCAAGTTTCTAAGCTCCTCGCCATTTTTTAAAACGGCTCGATCACTAAGAACTTCCTCCCCGAGCTCACCTGTCTCTCCAGGTATTCGAGACATGGTTCCGCTTGTTCAAGTCGGACGCAAGCAAAGCAGTTTGCTTGCTTCGCCCGCTTGTATTTAAAAAGACTAGCCTTAGCTAGTCTTTTTAAATACTGCGCGGTCGACCGGACTTGAACCGGCAACCTCCACCGTGACAGGGTGGCGATCTAACCAGTTGATCTACGACCGCATCTTCAACTTTTGACAAAATTTTATCTTTTTACCCCTGAGACATAGCGACTGACTATTACTATACATCAGGTTGTGTAACATCTTACTGCTTTTCGTAGAGTATTGCAATCGAAAAGCTGAAGCATTGTTAACCTTAACCAGACTACCAATTAACCCTTTCTCTTGCAATTTTTCTTTCAATGATTCTAAAAAACCATACGAACAGGAAGTAAATCCAGCCTGAACTACATAAAGGGATGTCTTGCGTTCTTTATGCATTAAGCCCGACCACACATGCCCATCCCCATCAAAATACCCTCTTAAAAAATCATTAAAATAATTTTTCGGAATGCGTGGAAGCTCTAATCTGAATGTCTTCTGAGTCCCGGTTCCATAACGCATTAGATCTTGGCACATTTTCTTACTACCAATCTGAACACGGTAAGCAATAGCCTTATTAATTTTATGTATGCGTTTTGTAAGCTTATGATTAGATCCCATACTACTTTGAATCTGTTCTAGTAATTTTTTATCTTTTGATTCTAGTACAAAGTAATGTCCACCACGAGGATTGATAGTTAGCGTCCCATCTGCCCAAAAAAAGCCGAGCACATACGCCATGTCAGGTGACCATGTCTTAAAGAAATTATGATCAAGTGTTCTGTAAACGGGCATTTGTCCAGTATAACGCGTTACAGGGTATAGTACTAACCACCGCATTTCAACAAATTTCGATCAGCATTATTTTGTGCCGAGGGGTGGAGTCGAACCACCGTTTGAGGTTTATGAGTCCTCTGTTCTGACCATTGAACTACCCCGGCAAATGAAAAGTGTTGCGCGAGAGCCTGTAGGCTGACAAATGAGTGTAAAAAGTAAAGTTCTACTTTTCTTTTTACACTCATGAAGTCAGCGAGCTTTGCTCGTCTGCCGATAGACAGACAGGATCTCGCATTATCTTCGAGTGCCGCCGGGGCAAGGTTTCCTTACCTCGGCAACCTCTAGGCAAACTTCCTTCCCCCGGCAACGCTCGTAACGATACCAAACCTTACCACTTTTCTCAATACAAAACACCTTAAAAGATCCCTACTTATTTAAATAATTGCGCAACTGTTCTTCCAAATATTTTCTCCCTGAACCACTCTTCAAATAACGTTCTCTACCCTTTGCATCATCCTGATGTTTATATCCCTCACAGTAGATAAGTATCCATCCGTATTTTCTTCTCGTTGTTTGTCCACCCTTCCCAGAACTGTGTTCATCTACATGTCTTCTGAGATTTGTTGTATATCCAATATACCAACTTTCATCATCAATGTTCTCTAAAATATAAATCCAATACATGAACAAATTATATCGTAACTTTACTTACGGCAATAAAAGGTACCGGTCACGTAAAGTCACTTCGTTCCTACGTGACACGCATAATAAATTACTACCGTAATTTTCGCGTCTTCTTGCGAAGCCGCGTGAAAATAATAAACCCGACGTAAACACGTCGGGTTTATTATTTTCTTTACGCGGTTGCGGGGTCAGGATTTGCACCTGAGTCCCGAGGTTATGAGCCTCGTGAGTTACTGTTACTCCACCCCGCATACACCTATACACCCTATACAAATACAGGGATAAGTCAAGAGCGCTATTCTAGACCCTAAATATAATGAAACTCCTCAAAGACCTGGCGATACAGGTCGATCACCCGACGAGCTTCCCGAAGAGTAAGCTGGTATGACGCGCCCTCATGAGCGATAATATTACGCGCTTTGTGCGCTTCCCAAGCCGCCTCAAGCGGCGGGAAATCACTGTGTTCGATCTGCTGCAGGCGCTCGCCTACTCCTGCGCCGACATAGCCCATGTGCGCCAGCATCTCCTCAAGCATAATATCCGCCTCTAGGATCGCCTGCTTCCAGTCACTCTGGTTCTCTGACTCTACAAATTCCTGAACTTTCTTCCATCGCGGGTTTGTGAGATCCGGCGCCTTCTCAGTCAAACTACTTAAGAGCGAGCCGCTTTCATCGATCGGCTGGTACCTCTCTTTTTCTTTCATGCGAATAACTGCTATTTTTCTATTGATAACAATGATAACTGCCACCAAGACAGCAGAGAAAACGATCGACAGGATCTGAAGCAGCGGCAGCACGTTTATGTAGAGCCCCATAACTTCCACCTGGAAAAACTCGATCGCGCCAATATTAGTTGCCCAGCTTGTGATCTGCTGCACTGCTCCGGCAACAAACAATAGAATAAAGATCGCGGCTGCTGCATAGACGATCGGATCTCGCTGATTTTGCCGAGGACTTCCTCCTTCTTTTTTTTGATCTCCGTCAGGCATACTATTTATGATTCTCCTAAAAACTTCTTACCCACCGCAAACAACCTGCCTTCTTGAGTATTTGGTGCCATAAGCTGAAGCCCGAGTGGCAGCTCATCTTCTCCTTCCCGCACCACTCCGGACGGAACAGTGAGCGCCGGATTTCCGGCGACATTTGCCGGTACCGTAAATATGTCGGCCATATACATTGCCAGCGGGTCGCTACTTTTCTCACCTAATGTAAACGCCGGGGTCGGAGTGGTCGGTGTAGCGATCACGTCCACACTCTTAAAGGTTTCATTGAGCTCGTCTCGGATCGCGTTACGTGTCGCAAGCGCTTTTCGATAGTATGCGTCATGGTATCCACTCGAAAGCACGTATGTTCCCAGCATGATCCGACGCTTAACCTCGCTTCCGAACCCGGCACCTCGCGTCTTTAGATAATCATCGATCATATCGCTCCCTTCCGCGGCCAGACCATACTTCACCCCATCAAAGCGAGCGAGGTTTGAGGAAACCTCAGCCGGCATCAGAATGTAGTACACCGACAACGCATAGGCGAATTTGGGTAACTCGATATCTTTAATAGTATAGCCAAGCTCCTTAAGTCGCTCGACTGACTGCTTCATATTTTGAGCTACTGACTTGTCTACACCCTCCTGGTCTATCACATTCCACGGCACGCCGATCACCCCTCCGCCAGAGGCGGACCCGCCTTGGGCGGGCACGCGTTCCTCATTCTGTGCGTACACCTCGTCAGAAAGCGTCGTGCTGTCTTTCTTATCACGCCCACGCAAAACGTTGAATACAGTTTCCGCGTCTGCAACCGTGTTCGTGATCGGACCGATCTGATCAAGCGATGAGCCCATCGCAATCAGGCCGTAACGTGAGATCGCACCATAGGTTGGCTTGAGCCCGACCACGCCACAAAAACTTGCCGGCTGTCGTATTGATCCACCGGTGTCTGAACCAAGTGCCACCGGCACCAGGCCGGCCGCAACGGCAGCGGCCGATCCACCAGATGAACCACCCGGCACCCGCGAGAGCGCCCGAGGGTTTTTAGTCGGACCAAACGCCGAGTGCTCAGTCGAACTCCCCATTGCGAACTCATCCATATTAGTTCGCCCGATCAATTCAGCACCGGCCTCACGCAGTTTTTCAACTGCGGTCGCGTCGTAGGTGGCCGTATATCCTTCAAGCATCTTTGACCCGGCTGAGACCTTCTCTCCCTTGACCAGCATATTGTCTTTTAACGCAACCGGCACACCACTCAACGCACCACCAGACCCCGTGCGATCAACGTTTTCGTATACCTCCAAAAACGCGTTGAGCTCGGTGTTCTGATCGGCGATAGCGCTTCGACAATCATCTCCTTTGCCCGCCGCTGTCTGTATTGTAAGCTGGTCTGTTTTAGTCATTATTTAAAATCTTCTTTACCTGTACGTATCCGTCTTTAGTTCGTGGTGCTTCGCCAAGCAGATCCTTCGTGTGTGCGCCGGTATCATGAGGGTCAGTGTCTTCACGCATAACATTCTTTACATCTGTTTCATCAAACGAAGGAGTGAGGTCATCAACATTTCCGACCGCCTCCTGCACCTGCTCAACGTACTGCAAAATATCCACGAGCTCGCTCTCGTACCGGTCTTTTTCCTCAGGAGTAAGCTCAAGCCGTGCGAGCTGAGCCAAGTTATCAATATCTGGTTTATCCATAGATATTACGATTGTAGCATATCTTTAAACTGCTTCTCATCTAATGTCGCGACGCCAAGCTCTAAGGCTTTTGCATACTTTGACCCGGGTTCATTGCCGGCAACAACATAGTCGGTGTTTTTTGAAACTGAGCTTGCCACTTTTCCGCCCCGGTCTTTAATAGCCTGTCCTGCCTCTCCGCGTGTCAATGACTCCAACTCGCCGGTCAGAACAAACGTTTTTCCGGCAAGTGCAGTGTTGTCAGACTGTTTGACGCTCTCGATCATCACGTGCTCGAGAAGACGATCGACCAGCGCCTGATCACTCGGATCGGCAAACCAAGAAGAAAGCGATTCCGCTACCACCTGCCCGATGCCGTCTACCCGGTCCAGTTCTTCTTTTGAGGCGTTGCGAACGCTGTTGAGCGAGCCAAAATGCTGTGCAACATCGTATGCGGTCTCGCCACCGACATGCGGGATCGAGAGCGCGATCAAGAACCTATCCAGGGAAATAGTTTTTGCCGCACTGACCGCTTTGAGAAGGTTCTCGGCCGACTTTTCCTTAAACCCTTCCAGCTCCAGCAGGTCACCTTTCTCGAGAGTAAAAAGATCGTCTGCTTCTGAAACTAAATTCGCTTCCATAAGCGCTTTAATAATATTTGGCCCAAGCCCATCGATGTTAAATGCTGCGCGTGAGACAAAGTGTTCGAGCTTGCGCTCCTGGAGTACGCCGGACTTTTTATCTTTGCAGCGATACGCCGCCTCGCCGGGAATACGTTCGATAGAGCCGTCTGTGCCACATGCTTCGATCTTTTT
The DNA here is from genome assembly GCA_040905715.1 of Candidatus Paceibacterota bacterium. Taxonomy (NCBI): domain Bacteria; kingdom Bacillati; phylum Minisyncoccota; species Minisyncoccota bacterium. Next base: position 15,121 of record JBBDRA010000006.1, read on the forward strand.
TGGAAACTGTATCACCTGCTCTTTTCCGTTTCTCATTTCAGGAAGCACTTGAACGATCTGCGGGATTATGTCACCGGCCTTTTGGATCACTACCGTGTCACCAATACGCACATCCAGACGATCGATCTCGTCCTCATTATGCAGCGTAGCCCGCGAGACCGTCGTGCCGGCAACAGAAACCGGTCGCAAGACCGCCACCGGTGTGATCCGACCGGTCCTCCCAACCTGAAACTTAACGTCTTCCACCACCGTCGTTACCTGTTCGGCCGGAAATTTAAAGGCAATTGCAAAGCGTGGCGCCTTGCCGGTGTGGCCGAGAGCGTCCTGATACTCTTTCTCGTTCACCTTCACCACCACGCCGTCGATAAGATAGTCCATCTTTCCGTTTGCATCTTTCCATTTCTCCCAGTATTCAATAACTTCATCAATGCTTCTGCACAGCGTGAAGTGAGTATTAACCTTAAATCCAAGATCACGCAAAAATTCTAACTCCTCATACTGCGTGTCTGGAATATTCGCGTCCGCCCAGGCAACATCATAAACAAAGCAATCAAGGTCGCGCTCGGCCGCGATCTGCGGATTAAGCTGACGGATCGAGCCAGCTGCAGCATTGCGCGGGTTGGCAAACGGCTCCAGGTCATGTTTCACCCGCGTCGTATTCAATCGCTCGAGCGATGATTTACCCATCCACACCTCCCCTTCAACAATAATGTCTACGTCACGCTGAAGCTTGAGCGGTATTGATTCGATCGTGCGCACATTCTGTGTCACATCTTCGCCAACCTTTCCGCTTCCCCGAGTTGCAGCGACCGTAAGTGATCCTTTTTTATACTCAAGCACCACCTTAAACCCATCGATCTTCAGCTCAACAGTATAAGTCGGCTCCACACTCTTCCCAAGTTTATCCTTGAGCATTCGTTTTACGCGTGCATCAAACTCGTGCATCTCGTCATCTGAGAAGGCGTCATTAAACGACCACTGCTGAATTTTATGTTCAACCTTTGTGAATCCTTCAAGCGGTTCACCGGCCACGCGCTGGGTCGGTGAATCCGGCGTGATCAGCTCCGGGTATTCCTTCTCAATATCCGCTAGCTCTTTTTTCAAGCTGTCGAGCGCCTCGGGTGAGATCGTATCCCGGTCAAGCACGTGGTAGTTATACCGATGCTCCTGCACGGATTTTTTAAGTTTTTCATACCGCTCCCGGGTTTTCTGGGGAACCTTTTGAGACGTTGCCATATGGCTCCAGTGTACTATATGAGGAGAGGAATTGGCTATTTATCGACCTGTGGCGTTACACAAGTGCCAATATTACCAAAGGCGTCACTGACCCCTTCAAAATCATCGATAGGCACGTAATAAAACGGGGCCGGTGTACTGTGATCAGTATTACTGCTATCACCTGCCACCACCTTATCAAGCCATTCACCACAGTTTTCCGGATCATCAACATCATATCCTGTAGAATTTCCAGCGTCATCAATCTCGGTGTATCCAGTGCAACTATTATTGTCATTTAAACCGATCGCAAAAACAATAACATCAACATCAACTCCTACATCCTTTATTTCTTCGATCGCTTCTTCAGACTCCCTCAGGTTATCGAGAGATCCCGCATCCTCGCCGGGCAATGAATGGTTCGGTGCACCATCAGTAAGCAAGATCATATAATCAGGATACTCGCTTGCAGGCACTCTTCCGTTATCATCGAATTCATCCTTTGTTCGAGTAACAGCTGGGCCTATCGGAGTATTTCCATTTAGCTTACTTTCACTAGAAGGTATTTGTTCTTTTACGTCATTCAAATCCTTCCTCAGATCTGCTTTTGAAGAGCCACCAAAAACGACGCGACCCATGTTCACTTTATTACCTGACGGGTTTGGCATCATCCGAGCTATAAATTCATTCATTGCATCGCGCATAATTTCAAGCTCACATTTTTGATCCCCATCAGCATCACAGTCAATTCCACCATCATAACGATTGTGATAATAACTACTTATACTACCGGAGTGGTCAACGGTAAGCATAAAATCAGGTGTTTCCTGACAAATCCCATAAATATCTGTTTCCCGAAACCACTGCGACCGACGGGCTGACCCAGCCGGGGCATTATATCCAAATGAATGGATCGTAATATCTTTTATCGGTCCCTCGACCACATTTCGAGTCACTTCAACTTCTACTTCAGATGAGGGATCACTATACCCAAAAGAAAAGTTGGACTGACTCGGAAGTCCGGAAGAGGTGTTTATAGAATGAGACTCATCGTTACATTCGATCGAACTTTCTCCTCCGGGGCGAAAATAGTCATTACCTTTCAAAGCCCAGTGCCTCGCACACTCCGTACCGGCTTCCTGTGCATAAAACGCCTTCATCGACTCGCTGACTCCTGTCGAGATCCGAACCTCACGAAATGAGACCGCCGCCAACGTTGCCGACACTACTGTTACCACTGACACGATCACAAGCGCAATAAGAAGGGCAATGCCCCGGTCTTTCTCCATCACTTTTTTAAAGAAATACGTGATCATACTTACAGTTTGGTATTAAATATATTTGTTTTAAGCACGAATTCTTCTGTCTGCCCTGTCTCGCGAGACTCCCACGAAACCGTTACTGTAAGACGTGCTTCATCGCCGCCGATCTTCTCGAGATCAACGACACGTGTATATTTCGTTTCCTCCCAACCAGAGCCGGAACCGTATCCAAACCGCTTCGTATTCTCATTATACTGAAGAGGATCGCAGCTACCGCCACACATATCTGCCACATATTTATTGTTGCCGTTACCTATCCCGCCATTATCCGTGGAGTCAACTCCACAACTTGAAACAAGGCAATCCTTAAATCCAAACAACCAATCACTACTGCTATCGATCACATTTTGTTGCTTCTTCGATATAACATACTCTACCGCGTCTTGAGCAAGAAACGTCGCTTCGACTCGCTCTGTCGAGAACTCAACTTGCTTTCCTGTCGTGACCACAAGTGCCATAGCACCAACCACTACAATAACTAATATTGATATTGCGATTAACGCCTCAATAAGAGAGAATCCGGATCTCACTGTGGCTGAATGTTTTTTTGTATGTATCATACGAGTAAATTAGAGGTCGGTGGAACGCTGACTGGCGGTTGTCTGAAGTCGGATATATTCTTCATTCTTTCCGTCTTTATTGATCGTTGCTGTTAATGATATAAGAACCCGAGCATGGACCTCATCGTCCGGCACAGATCCATACACATCAAAGGTAAGGGTTTCTACGGTTACGTTGCTAGGACTAAGCGGGGCAAACACTATTGGGGCCCCTGCTGCAACGTTCGCTTTTTCGATCACGCCATCGCTACTAAGACGATAAATGATGTGGTCACCTTCTATGGTCTCAAATGAAATTTCTGTTGAATTAGAGCAGTCCCCGCTCGGCTCTAAATTACCGCTTGTAAACTGAAGATTCTGATCGCATCGATACAGTCTTCCGGTTCGAATCGTACGCTGCATATCAGCAAGCGAAATAGACATGCTATCAAGTATCTTTCGATCAGCTTCCACCCCGCCTCCACCTGCCATTAAAGCAAGCAACGCCGAAACAGCAATAAAGACCACGAGAATAAATACACCGAGGGAAACCATGAGTTCCACAAGCGTAACGCCTTGATGACTCTTGCTGTATTTGAGTGAAGTTCTATGCATAAAACCAATTTACTTTTACTCTATATCTGTTCGGCCCGTTGAATACACCCTAAGTGTTTTATATGCATCGGTACGAGACCCCTCTACCGTAACCTCGGCATACTCATACGAATCACCGGCATCATCGGTGATCCTTGGTCCCGGCTCAGGTCGAAGATATACGATATTCAATTCATTTACACTGCCACATGAGCCAGGTCCTGTGCCTGCACATAAAGAAAATTCACTACCACCTCCGATATTCTCTGTGCTTATTTCAGTATCCCCACCATCATAAACAAAATTATTTGCAATTACGTGAATATTATCGCTCCCATCATCATCAGCGAAATACACGTACCGGTCAGACTCGTTAACAAAATAAAGCCCGACGCCGACCGAATAATCTCCGTTATGACCCATTGACCCGGTCGCCTTCACCTGCGCTTCGCGCAAATGAACATCTATACGTTCTATGATCCCGCGAGTTGTAGTAGTTTCAGTGATCTCTCCGTGATCAAACAACACCACACTGGCAATGACCGCGATTATGCCTATTGAAATAACCGCCTCTACAAGGGTAAATCCTTCACTGGACCGTGACACGCCTGAATAAAAATAATAACTCATAATGTGATTAGCGTGGCCGAAGAAATAGTTACGGCTTCTTATTATCTAAGTATACAATACTTTTGAGTCTAAGCTGTGCACAGCACTGATATTTTTGAAGTAATTATTTGAAGATTTTTTTAAAAAATAACCACAACTCCTACAGCCACTCACCGACCGGACTGTGGTCAAAACAAAACCATCAGAAAAGCAACGAGAGTGACAGAAGGTCAAATTCAAAGAAGGACTGAATAATGATACCGATGATCAGGAACGGGCCGAACGGTATCTCGCTCTTCAAGCCGAGTTTGCCGCCAATGATTGGCAAGCTCACATGAAGCTGTTGAAGCGCCAGCAGTATAACTGCTACTGTCGCACCGATCCAGAAACCAAGAACAACCGCTGAAACACCGCTGGCAAGACCTAGAAACCAACCGATTCCGAGCGCGAGCTTGCCGTCGCCGAGCCCCATCCAGGTCCCGCCGGAGAAATACCATAGCGCCCAAAACGGCAGAAACAGAAGCGGACCGGCGGCCAGATCGAGCCAGAAAGCAGTATCAAACCCACTCATGGAACCGGCCACAAGGAGACCGGCGAGCGCCAGGCCGGCAAACGAATACGAAAACACGTCCGGAATGATCTTGTGGCGCAGATCGTAGACAAAAATCACCACCAACAGGGAAAAGATAACGAAATAGTAAAGAGTAGGAGCTAAAACGGTAAGAGCAAGTGTTTGAAAATTGAAAATGTGAAATTGAAAATTTGCTGAAAGCGTCAGCCAGACAGCAAGGAACAAGAGGCCGGTGACAAGTTCCACAAGCGGATACTGGAGCGATATTTTACTTTTGCAGCCACGACACGCACCGCGCAAAAGAACATAACTTAGTACCGGCACGTTCTCAAACCAGCGGATAAGCTTGCCGCAGGCGAAGCATATCGATCGGCCGGTGACAAATGACCGACCGGTGTTATACCGCAAGGTCACTACATTCAAAAAACTTCCAACAATAAAACCAAGGAGAAGGATCGCCAGCGCGATAATAATTTCTAACATGAACACATTGTAGCATGTCCCGCGATCACATTATGCACAAACAAAAACAACCCGCCAAGGCGGGTTGTTTTTACTTCTATTATTCAGATTAGGAGCTGATAGTACACTCTGTAGCTGAACCTAAAGCTGCTGCTGCTGGACCTGACTGGCCAGTAGAGTCAGCACAAAAATATTCCCCTTCTGTTAAGTCAATCGATGCCGCCCAAGCACTGTTATCTGTTGCAACGTTACACGTATCCGCAGCGTTTGCAGCATTGCCAGCAGCTACATACAGATCGTGCGGGTCAGTTCCAGCGGTACAAACCTCTTCATAGTCACCATTAGTGCTGTAATAAATCTCAGCCTCTGCACGCATTTGCGAAAGCGATGTCTTTGCTGAAGCATCATTGGCACTGTCTCGGGCCGTGTTAAGTGAGGCAAGTACAACAGCTGAAAGGATACCAATGATGGCAATTACCACCAAGAGCTCGATCAGTGTAAAACCTCGTGATTGAATCGTCTTCATATAGCTATAATCTTACGTATTAATAATTCTCTTCTACTCATTCAACACTTCTCTTGCTTTGCTTCTTTTCCTTAACTTGGTGCATCAATCGATTGTATTCATCGTTTGCGTAGTGCCTTCCCCTCCGAAACGCACTCTATCTTCCCTGTCGTACGATGCTTTATGTTAAAGCATTACAAGAAACAAGAACACTCGGGAGGACAAGCACTGCGCAGTATTGACCGGTCAATTTGGCCTGTTGTTATTATACCGTACTGCAACAAAGGCTCACAATTATAATGTGGATAAGTACACTCTTTTTTCACCATTCATCACAAACATTTTAATGTCTCGCTCAACTGCGCTTTGTAGACTACAGAATCGCAACAAAACCGCCCCGTCACAATGACGAGGCGGTTTTGGCACACAGCTCAAAACTTCTTTTTCAGTAACCCTAGAATCCGGAAGCAAGATTGTAGATCGGCATCAGTACCGCTGCCAGAAGCACACCAACACCGAGCCCGAGGACAAGGATCATGATCGGCTCGATCATACTAACCAGGTTATCAACCGCGTTGTTCACTTCTCGCTCGTAAAACTTTGAGAGTGTGCTGAGAAGGCTACCGAGCTCTCCGGTCTCCTCACCTACCTTGATCATCTGCACCATAATACCCGGCATCTCTTCGTACTGAGAGAACGAAGACGAAAGCGCATTACCACCACGAACATCTTCGATAGCATCGACAAGTATCTTGTCGTACACTTCGTTCTTAACAATGTCCTTCGTTATCTCGAGCGCTCGTACCATCGGAATACCACTAATGAGCATAGTATTAAGGTTGTCTGAGATACGCGCCAGAATAAGCTTTTGGATGAGATCGCCTACATACGGAATATCTAAAATAAACTGATCGTATCGCGCTCGACCTGCGGGTGTCTGGACATACTTCCAACCGATCACACCGACAACCGCAAGCGTAACTAAAATAAAGAACCAGAAGTTAGCAAAGAAGTCACTCACCCCGAGAACGATCTTCGTATAGATCGGTAGCTCCTGACCGACATCCTCAAGAATCACACTTATCTGCGGAATAACGGTCGTGAACATCAGCGCCATAACCCCGATAAAGACCACAATAACGAAACTTGGATACACCAAGGCATTACGGGTCTTTGCATTGATCTCGTACATCCGGTCCATATGATCAGCCAGGTGAGTAAAGATCTCATCAAGACGGCCTGACTCCTCGCCCGCCTTGACCATGTTCACATAAAAACTCGAGAAGACGCTCGGGTGCCTCGACAATGCTTCGGATATTGTGCTTCCCCCTTGGAGATCATCCGCTATCTGATCCATTACTCGGCGCAGCTTGTTATTCTGCACCTCACTACCGAGCAATCGAAAAACTCGAAGCGCTGAAACCTGCGCATTGAACAGGGTTGCCATCTGACGAGAAAGCACCACAACTTCTTTTTGTGTCACGCGCTCAAACCATTTGATCTCTCGCTGGAGTACTGACGAACCCTCGCCCTGTCCGCTCGAGGTCTCGATCGAGGTAATAACCAGGTCACGTCGCTGGAGCGCATTGATCGCGGCATCTCGATCCTGCGCATCGATATTACCGTTCTTTCGATTACCGTCAGTATCGAGTGCTTGGTATTTAAAAAGCATAGTTGTACGTAAGCGTTAAAATATCTTTGATAGTGGTACGATCCTTTAGAGCAGTCGCTCAAGCGCCTTCGGGTCAGTTGTGAAGTTATACGCATCCTCGATAGCCACTTCACCCGAATTAACAAGTTCGGCAAGTGAGCGGTTCATGTCTATCATGCCTTCCGCACCACCGGTCTCGATAACCGTATTGATCTCGTGAGTTCGACCCTCTCGAATCAAGTTAGCCACCGCACTATTGGCGATCAACAACTCATACGCCGGCACCAACCCGCCGGACACCGTTGGCAGAAGTCGCTGAGAGAAGATACCCGCAAGCGATCCGGCAAGCTGCAATCGTATCTGCCCTTGCTGGTCAGATGGAAAACTGTCGATGATACGATCAATGGTTTGCGAGGCGTTGTTCGTGTGGAGCGTTGAAAGCACGAGGTGCCCGGTCTCAGCGGCGGTCACGGCCGTCGCCATAGTCTCTCGATCTCTCATCTCCCCGACCATGATCACATCGGCGTCCTGACGAAAAACATGTTTCAATGCGGTTGAAAACGATCGCGCGTCCTCTCCGATCTGACGCTGATCGATAATGGACTTAGCCGGCGTGTGCACGTACTCGATCGGATCCTCGATCGTTATAATATGTTCGAGACGATTTTGATTGATCATCTCGATGAGACTGGCCAGCGTCGTACTCTTTCCGTGGCCGGTCGGACCTACTACGATAAAGAACCCCTGCTTCTTTTCTGCGAACTTTTTAAGCGTTGGCGGCAGACCAAGCTCCTCAAGCGTGCGTATATCCTGAGGGATAAGTCGAAGCGCTATACCAAGTTGCCCTTGCTGGAAGAAGGCATTGCCACGAAATCGAGCTTTCTCAGTATGACCATAAGCAAAGTCAACAGAACGATCTTTTATAAGTCGCTCCTTCTGGTCACTCGAGAGCATCTGGTCAGCCAATCCTCGAATGTCCGCGGCACTTAGCTTTGGTCGGTCAAGAATACTCAAGTAACTCGCGACACGAACAACAGGCGCACGTCCTTCAGAAAAGTGGATGTCTGACCCGTCTTCCTTGAGAACGATATTCACCAGATCATCAAGTTCTTTTTCGTAGTTCATAGCCATATTACGTACTGTGTTTAGCGGAGATCGCCATTACTTTTTCTACAACCTCAGACGGGATACTGGTAGCCTTCACAATGTAACCCACCGCACCAAGCTTCTTTGCCGTGTCGATCTGTTCATCACCTCCCTGGTTGGTGAGCATGATCACGATCGAATTCGGTGCAAGCTTTTCATTTTTTATAACTTCAAGAAGCTCGAGGCCGTCAATATTCGGCATAATGATATCGAGCACAATGATATCCGGCGAATACCCGTCACGCAGCTTACCGAGCGCCTGCTCTGAACTGGTTGTCGTTTCAACCGAGTGGCCGGCCTTTTCAAACTTCGTGGCATACATGTTGACGAGAAATTCATCGTCGTCAACGATAAGTAATGATTTTTGAGAAGAATCGTCGCTCATACGTACAAAATAATTATGGTATTAGTATATCACTCTTTAGATGTAACACCTGTTGAGAAGTTTTATCTTCTCCTCCATCTCATGGCCGGTCACTTACTTACAAAGTATTTACTTCTTCGAACGGTATCTTACCTTCCATTGCCTTTATAATAGCATCCTCTTTCATGGTAAGCATGCCCTGCTTTCGCGCTATGTCGTAAATAGCATTCTCACTTGGATCATTAAGGATCACATCTTCTATTTCTTTGGTCATTTTATACATCTCCATAACCGCTGTTCGACCCTTAACCCCGGTCGGGCAATCAGATGTCGCTGTTGCCTCATACACATTCCCGGTTGTCGGCAGAACATTGTGAAATTCCTCAGGCAGATCAGTAAACTGTTTCTCAAGCATTACTTCGATACTCCCTTCGATCGGTATCGGCTTGCCGGCACCGGAACACATTGTGGAGACCAGTCGCTGAGCCATACCAAGTATTAACGTCGGCGCGATAAGATACGGGTCAATACCCATATCAACAAGGCGTGGAATAATACCGATCGCGTTGTTCGTGTGGATCGTTGAAAGTACGAGGTGCCCGGTAAGCGCCGCATGGATCGCGAGCTGCGCGGTTTCCTTATCACGGATCTCACCGACCATGATCACATCCGGATCTTGACGCAAAGCAGTTCTCAAACCGTTCGCGAACGTATAGTTAATGTCCGGCCGGATCTGAGACTGACTTACGCCGTCTACGTTGTACTCAACCGGATCTTCAAGTGATAGAACGTTCTTTTTCTCTCGATCGATCATATCAAGCATGGCGTAGAGCGTAGTCGTTTTACCCGAACCGGTCGGACCGGAAATAAGGATCATACCGAACGGCGCATTCATTGCATCCTTGATCATCTTCATATGCGGTTCGCGCAAATCGATCTCCTGCAGTTTTCGTATGCCACTATCTCGATCGAGGATACGCATCACCACCTTTTCACCGTAGTACGCCGGAAATGTTGAAACACGAAAATCGATCTGACGTCCTTCTATCTTTGCAGAGAAACGGCCGTCCTGGGGCTTGCGCTTTTCATCCAAACGCATGTTTGAAAGTATCTTGATACGAGCCACCACCGCAGCGTGTACTTTTGTTGGCAACATTAAACTGGTATTGAGCACACCATCAACACGAAAACGTACGCGAATATTGTCACGAGTGCGCTCAATATGGACATCAGACGCTCCACCGTCAGTCGCGTATCGTAAAATAGTAGCGACGATCTTTGTTACCGGAGCATCCTCAACAATGGTTCCTTCGCCGGTAGAAACAGTGTCGCTCTTCTTGATCTCTCCTCCATCAGCCAGCTCCCCTGTTTGGTCGTGAGGCGCTTCGACCGATTGTTCATCTTCCTCACTCACTGAACCGGATATTTCTCCCTCAAAATCAGAAAGAGCGTCAGTTACCTCACCACTTAAACCACCGTACAACTCAATACCGTTGAGAAAGTCCTGATACGTGATCACCACAAACGTGTACTCGAGGCCATGTTTTGATGAGATAAAGTTCAGTGCATTGCGTGCCTCAATACTGTTTGGGTCAACAATACCGATCGTAAGTGTATGATCTTGTAACGATAGTGGTATAACCCGGTAATATGAAGCCGATTCTTCAGGTATGTACTTCAGTATGTCGTGAGGTATCTCGTCGTCCTCATCAATAACAAACGAAGAAATACCGTAAAACTCTTCCTTGAGTTTACGGATCTGATCTACGCTCAGTCCATGCGCTTCCAACGCACCGTCAAGAGACCCTTCAGCTGATTTCGCTTGTTGGCGAATAGCTTGAAGCGCGGACTCGTCAAAATCTTGCTGTTGTGCGACAAAGTCTAGGAATTCCATACATTCAGTAAGTCCCCGAACGAGACTGATTTTACATTTCATTCCAACACACTACTTTCATCTATTCGGCCCACATTCATCTTATAGATCAAGAACCCGGCAACCATTCTAGACGGTACCCACCTTACTCAGATGTTTGGCGGGTTAGACCACGATCACCGGAAGCGCCACCGATCGGAGCAAACGGATCAGAGCGCCCCTCGCTTCGTGGTCGAATAACGTAATCAAAGCCACTCAATGTGGCGAATTCCGGCCGATCGAAAATAGCAGGATTAAGATCTATCCGCTCAAGCTGCTCAATAAGCCGAAAGATATCTTCTCCTACCCGCTCGCTTGATACGCTTACAGTTTCCTGCTGGTTATCACCGCCAAGTGACACCCCGTCGGTCATATAGAACACACTGTAGACAATGACAGCGATCACTGCTAAAGCGAGTAGTCCGACACTATACTTATTTTTTTTGATGACATCCCACATAATATGATTCTTATTTTATTGAAGCGCGTACGTACGCAAGGTTACTGAGTAGCTATACGAAGTCGGTCCGTCGGTGTTTGTGTCGACCTTGATCGAAGTTACATCCAACAGGCGCAACCGTGATTCAAGCCCTTCCAGAAAAGCAATAAGTGAATTGTAATTATCCTCAAAGGCAAAGCTAACCTCAATGGTCTCATACGGATCATTGTTTTGTTGCTCGTCGGAGCGTCCGGATCGATCTTCCGGTTCTGCCACCTCGATCCCGGTGATCTCGACACCAAATTCAGTGGCAAAGGCGTCAATATTCATAACGAGACGAAGTCTGTCGGCTACATTAGGCAGAAGCGTTTCCATTCGTTGAACCTGTTCTTCCGGAAGATCGTTGTATTGTGCAAGATAGGTATCGCGAAGTGATTTAAATTCACCGATCTTCTCAAGAGCCAGATCATGCTCATCAAGTTCTGCTTGAGTTGCCTCCACCTCTTGATACGCCGGCCAAACATAGACATACGCCGCAATAAGAGCAACGACAAGTGTTCCGGCTGCGATGATCTGTTTCATATAAATTAATTCTCGTCGTTATTATCAACTGCTTCATCTTCTACCTCATCGTCAACACTGCCATCAGCGCCTTCGCCAATTTCTTCACTCTCTTCATCGCTAACTCCAAGCACCTCTGATGCAGATTCCCCGGTGTACCGCATATCACCGGCAGACACGGTGAGCTCAGCGGCAAAGGTCACGCCTCGTGCGCCCTCTTCCTCTGACTTATTCAGATCAAAAAACTCTGCTGTACTGAAAAACGGCGACGCAGTAAATGTATCTGCAAGCGTGACCACCGTTCCAAAATTATGAGCTTCTCCTTCAAGTTCTATAGTAGCACCACCATTTGGAGTTCCTGTATAAGAAAGCGAGGTGTAACGAAGACCTGAAGCTGTGAGATCTTCGAGTTCTTGAAATATATTCGAGGGTGCTATGTGGCGACGGAGTATATCATCCGCTAATTTCATACGTCGATCGGCTCGCAGAAGCTCGTCTACAGCTTCTGTGTTGAGCGTTGCCCGCTCATCATCTATCTCCCCTTTACGTTCTTCGATCTCAACTTCGAGATAATTATGATACAACTCAAGTCCGGTCCAGGCACCCAGAACCAAAAGAAGGGCTAGCGATGCACCCAAGAGTGGAAGCCCGAATCCGGTTTTTTTCCGAGAATGTCCTGATCCATTATTTTGCTTAGGTATGAACGATGTGTTGAGGCTCGAGTTTGGCATAGATAACTTTATTTTCTGCTTTCATTATACAGAAGAGCCTTGCAACTCCCTATTCGAAATCTGTGGATTACTTATCTTTAAAAGCAGAGACACAAAGTGGAAGCTACTTTTTATAATACGCTCCATAATTTCTCTTGCATTATTTCTTATTCTTCATTCAACCTACGTAACGCGATACCGGTAGCAACGGCGAACTCAGGTCCATTCCCTTCAAGAACATTTTCCAGAAAAGCAGGTGCCGAAATATCTTTAAACGGATTAGCAAGCTTGCACGGAACCGAGAGCGCTTCTGTAGCCATAGCTTCGAAGCCGGCAAAGAGAACTCCGCCGCCGACCAATACACATCGATCAAGCTCACCATGCTCTTGCAAATACTCTTTTTTAAATAGATTTACTTCTTTGAGCAATGGCTGAAAGACAGTAGCGGCAGCTTCATTTACTTCAGCTGTTCTGTCTTTTGTCTGTCCTTCCGGGGTCATTCCTCGTTTCAATATTTCCGCCGCCTCCATATCCACCTCAAGTTCTTTCGCGATCGCCTCGGTAACATCAGTCGAACCTCGGTTAACGGTGTGTGTCTTGCGAACGATACCGTTTTCAATAATGTAGACTTTGGTTACTACCGCACCCATATCAAGCACCAGTACCGGCTCAGTCTCACGAGGCAAAACCGCTCTAATTGTCGAGAAGATCTCCACCTCAAAAAAAAGCGCGTCAAGCTCTGCTCGTGACACGACACGCTTATACCGGTCAACAATATCATTCCTGATCGCTACCATAAGCACATCTACTTTCTCGCCAACCTGATTGTTCTCTTCACCGTTACTTTGATCACTCTCTTTATTCTCTATTTTTTGCTCCTGTTCTTGTTTTTCGCGTTGGTTGTTACTTCGCTGACTTTTCGGAATTACTGTCCAGTCAAGACTCACTTCATCGAGCGATGTCGGAACATGCTTTCGTGCTTCCATCGGAACCATCTGTTCAAATTCGTCATCTTCTAGCTTTGGCACTTCCATTACCGTCATGAAAGCTGACGAGAAAGGTATGGCAATACCACCTTGCTTTGTTGTTGTTTTTGATTCACGCAGGAGATCGGTCAATGCTTCTACTGTTGTATTGATCGGCAAGTCGGTTTCCTGCCCAACATACTTATCCGCGTACGGTCCCAGCGCGAGCGCGCCGTAGGTATCAAGTTTGATCTTATTGTTTTCCCTCTTCAGCTGAACGATCTTGATCGCGCTCGTGCCGATATCAATACCGATCGCCGTATCACCGCCGGATGAGCCGGTTAGTTGAGAAATTATATTGGAAAAGAAATTCGACATAAATTCGTTGATTTATTGTACCATATACGTATAGTGCACAGACAAGTGCACTGTCCCCGTTTCTTATGCGTAACTTATTCGAAAAGATAAAGCACATGATAGCAGGAATGGTATTTCCTCAACCGCGTCGTGTAGCATTCCTTGAGCAAGCATCACCTCATGATATTGTCGCAAAAGCTCAGCCGGCGAACCCAAGCCGATACCCCACCCTCACGGCATGTTTTTCGTACAAAGACCCGTTGATCAAAGAAGCGGTCTGGGAAATAAAATACCACGGCAATATGCAGATCGTTCAGTTATTCGCTGAAATACTCGCCGACCAGATCCGGGCCGAATTCGACGAGCGCACCCCTGTCGAAGCCATTACTTCACCGGTTGTAATCAGTCCGGTCCCTATGCCGCGCAAACGCCTGCGCGAACGCGGATGGAACCAAAGCGACCTCCTGGCTAAAGAAACGACAAAAATACTCGATGCACCGTGGGCAAGTTATTCTCCGCATCTTCTAAAACGAACTCGCTCCTCACCACCGCAAACCGAACTCTCGCGCGAAGAACGTTTGAAGAACATGGAAGGAGCATTCGAGACAAGCGAGCCCACAAAACTCGCTAACCGGATCGTGATCCTTATTGATGATGTTACAACCACCGGTGCCACCTATGCGGCAGCTCGCGCCGCCCTTATCAACTCCGGCGCTCGCGAGGTGCTCGGATTTACGATCGCGCATTAGGTTTAGTAGTAGTATTTTGGATGATATACATGCTACGTAATTGTTACGTAGCATGTATTTTCTTTCAGCCTGGTTTTTCATGCGGAGAGGGAGGCTTACCTGCCGGTAGGGAGGGATTCGAATCTTACAGATTCTGTGCAGCGTTTGGATATTTTCTGCACCTTTGGCTTGAAAATATCTCAAACCGCTTTTCGAATCCCCGGAAGCTTCACTTCCTACTCTTTCAGTTTACAAAAACAGATGGCAAGAAGCCATCTGTTTTTGTAAATGCGGTGTGTATTGGACAAAGTTCGAATGTATTTCGGGCAAAATCCGCAGGATTTTGATTAACTTCGCACGCGCGGAGCGCGTAGTGGCTTTGACCCAAATCGTACGCTCCGATTGCGTGGTGATGCCAAAATGCGCCTCGCACGCTCCCTTCGGTCGCGATCCCAAAACCAAAAATTTACTTACTTTTCCTTCTTCGGCGGGGGGTGTGGGGGGAGCCGGCAAAAAATGGAAAGGAAAATTTTTGGTTTTGGTTCCGACGCTTCGTCCTCCAAAAAGCTCCGTTTCAATCTCCATTATATTTGAGAGCTTTCCACTTCGTTTTTTTCCGTCCTTGCGTCGGGCGAGGCACGCCCCGTCTCCGCATTCTGTGGTAGCTTGAGAGTCCGCTCACACTTCGCAATCACCTCGCATAGGCCGCTCACATTCGTTCGTGATGCCCGCTCGGTGTTTGCTTCGTGTTCGCTTGGCGATTTCGTTCGAGTCTGCAATAACTCCCAATACATTTACCAGAGAATTTCACACCAAATGTATTCACTAAAAACCATCCTTACTCCTTCAGAAAAAACCAAGTAACGATATCTATTTTCTTGTACTTCAACCCAGGGCACTCCAATGACTCCTTCAGTGGTTAATATATTTTCCATTGCACGACTTCCGACTTCAGGAGCTAGATGAGCCAGTGGAATCATTTCAAAATTCAACCTAGATTCTTCTGATAAAAGTTCTAATGTGCCGAAATCAAAGTGACTAATATTTTCATCTCTCTTTGGTTCATTGTGTTCAAAAAGGGCATGGCCTTGCGCAATTTTTAATAAAACTTTCCTAAAGCGTTCTGGTTCAATTGAAAAAGCTGTTTGTCCCTTTGGTGTTTTTGCTACAGCTTTTTCTAACTTACTCATTAGAGCCTTCTTTCTTGATAAGATGAGGCGGATTTTATCTCGCTCAATCACTTCCAAATCTACGCTTCCTAACCGAGCACACTCAATCAAACAGGCAAAATACTCTTCGTCCAAGGAATACCCGTGATTACAAACTTCACATGCTCGTATAACTGGTAAATTTTCTGGATATGGCTCATCGAGCAAAACTTTTGGAGGAATATGCTCTTTTGTTTCAATTCCCTTACCACAATATACGCAATGCGCTGTTTGTCTTTTGTCTCCAAAATTTATCCGCTGTTTCATAGTCATTTATCACTCGATGGCTTCGTTTATGAACACGAGAATATACAAAGAAATGGGAAAAGAATGTAAAATATAAACGAAGACGAGGCGTTAGCCTCGTCCCGCTTCTCCCTAACTTCCCGTAATAAGGTCGTTCAGAGATTTGACGTTATGCTTCTCAAGATAAGTACCGAGTTGCATATCAGACCTGACACCAAGGTCAATACCGTATTGTTTCTCGATGGTGCCAATATGGGTGTCGTCACGCTTATCGCGTAGCAATCCATTTTGGTTTCGAGAACGGCAACCTTTCATGCCAGGTGCGTCATTCTTACATTTAGCCATAGGCTTTTTCGGATTAAGTTAATAATGCCGAGAAAAGGTTCGACCACCTCCTTCCTCGCGTTTGACGCGATACGAAGATAGTCATTTGGCAATCTGCAAGAACTGGACGGGCTTAACGCCTCGTTTTCACTAGTATTCTAAATTATTTTGTATTCTTTTACAACCCGATCTCGCAGATTTATTACGAATCCATAACTTTGAATTCTTTATCAGAGATTATTATGTGATCAATCAGGGTGATGCCAAGTAAATCTCCAGCGTCAGCCACTCTCTTCGTGATTGCAATATCTTCGTCTGAAGGATTAAGGTTTCCTGATGGGTGATTATGCGCTAGAACAAACCCTGCCGCGGATAATTGCAAGGCGGGTTCAAAGACGTCTCTTGGATGTAGTAGTGAAGTATCAAGTGTGCCAACTGAAATGATACGTCTTTCAATTAAGTGCTGTTGCGTATCAAGATAAAATGCAACCATGTGCTCTTTTTTCAACGAACGAAAATCTGCGCATAAATTCCATATATCCTTCGCTGATAACACCTCGACGCTGCGCTCATTTCCAAAACGATCCACTAGAGAAATGACTGCAAGTATTTGAACCGCTTTTGCTTTCCCGAGCCCACGAATTTTTAGTAAATCTTCCAGGGTTACGTTATTTGCTGATTTTTGCGTTATAAGTTTTTCTATCTTTCGCGCAAGCTCAAGTACGTTACAACCTTTGATTCCTGAACCAAGAACGATCGCTATCAATTCAAAATTCCTCAAACGTTTTGCGCCATACTTTTCCATTTTCTCTCGTGGAAGTTCTGTTTTCTTTAATTCAGTGAGCTTCATGTCGCAATTAAGATTGTTTCGTGTTTGCTTCTTCATAACCAGATTCAAAAACCTGCGAAGGAAGCTGATTGCCAAGTCCACCGACCACGTCTTTGTCTATGAGTTCTTTCCACTGCCCGAGTTTATCTTCCTCTATAGATGAGACTCGCCAGTAAAATTTCAACAATTCTTCGTCTATATCATTGATTCGACTAGCGATTTTTGGTGCATAGTCATGAAGTTGAGAAAGCATTTGCGACACACTCTTCTTCTCTTTAGCGACTATAACTTCTTGTTGTCCCCCTGCGCTGAAAGCATCGCGCAAACTTGTGGATACTGCTCCGAATTCAGTAATCATGTACGTGGCCGCTCGCTCATAGTTAGCACGATTTTTGAAGAGTTCAGGGAGTAAAATCATGCAATCAACTTTAAATCTTTCTTTGTCTTCTGGTTCTAGGGTTCGAAATTGTTTAATAATTGGAGAGGATGATTCTGATTCCTCGTCAATCCACCACAAGCCCTCGCCGTCTTTTAGCTGTTTTCTGTAATACGATTTTATTTGCGGTATAGTATCTCCGCTAGTTCGCAGCTCATCATAAGAAACTCCCATTTTGTCGAATATGGAATGTCCCGTTGGTAAATCCATATTGATTTTATATCTAGGAGAGTGAGTCACGCTGATTTCTGGTAAACATTCTTGATATAAACGATATCGTACGTCAGCTTGCCCTCCTAATTTTCCAAACATGATAAAAATTCGTTCCACGTCTTCAATGCGCGAAGATTCCATTACGCTGTTTCCTGTTGAAGTCCAATGATCCTTGACGGTTATCTTAACCTCAACACCAAAGTACCCGTTTGCGACAATATCAGGGAAGGCGTGAACCCCAGTTTGTTTTATAGTGCCCTCAAATTCAGTACCAGTAGAGGCATCGCACATCTTCTCGCAAACTAATCCTTCAAAATCCAAGGCGGTAATTTTGTTATCAGTTCTAATTTTGGTAACCAAAAGTTCTTTGGATTTTTCCAACAAGGTAATAAAATTTTCCTCCTTTGCATTTTTCTTTTCAGCGTAAATCATTTTATTTCAAATTTTTATCAAGAAATTTATCTATGGATTTAGCAATATGCCATGCAAAAACAGGTGGCACGGCGTTTCCGATCTGTTTATATGCTTGAGACGTGGACGGCAAGAATTCCATATCATCAGGGAATGATTGAATTCTTGCGGCCTCTCGAGCGGATAGTCGGCGTTTTCCATTCCAATGATATTCAATGTTGCCATGATGTTCAGTTCGCATTGTTGGCCCCGGTTCGTCTGCGTCAATTATTCCGTTGCCCTGCCCCTTATTTTTCTTCGCTTTAGACCAATAGTGGTTTGAAAAGTCACCTTCTTTAACATTTTCCAGATCACCAAACGCCTCCTTTACTGACACGTGTATTCCTTTGTGGGTTGGTTTCGGATAGTCATCGTCCTCAAACCTAGGAAGCATATTTTTGCGAGTCCCAATGATAATTACACGCTCGCGCATTTGCGGTACGCCATAATCAGCGGCAAGAAGTAATTTATGATTTACGTGATATCCGAGTTTTGCAAAATCATCTTTGATGATATCAATGGCCGTACCATTATCTATTGTAAGAAGACCTTTCACATTTTCTGCTACAAATAACATTGGTTTTGTCCTGCGAATGACCTCAGCCATGCTGCGATACAGAAGTCCTTTCTCGCTATTGAAACCTCGGCGCTTTCCAGCGTGACTGAATTCTTGACACGGAAAACCACCAAGGACAATATCAACCTTTTTTGGTAGCGGTACATCAAACATCGCACCATGTTTGTCGTTCAAAATATCAACGATACTTCCACAAACAATGTCGTGATTAAAATAATTTTTGAAAGTTTTGCAGGCTGACTCATCAATATCATTTGCCCAATTTATGACAAATGGTTGTTTTTGATATTTTTTCCCGTTTGATTCAAACCCGCCTAGAAAACCAAGGTCCAAGCCACCGCAGCCAGCAAAAAGTGAGGCAATTGTTAATTTGGTTTTAGTGTTTTTTGTCATATAATTATTTCAAAAGCTCACTACTACTCACTCCCAACGCTTTCGCTATCTTTTCTATTGTAGCAAGCGTTGGGTTCGCTTTGCCAGCTTCAACATTGCTAATGTATGCTCGGTCTAGGCTCAACAATCGACAAATGTCGCCCTGCGACATTTTCTTTTGTTGACGTATGCGTTTGATACTTTTCCCGAGTTTAATTGACGGAGTATTCATATCCACAATCTTATTATAATGGTTATTGTAATATACAACAATCTTGTGATATATTACAATTATGTGGATAATGACGAAGCGTCGGAACCAAAACCAAAAATTTTCCTTTCCATTTTTTGCCGGCTCCCCCCACACCCCCCGCCGAAGAAGGAAAAGTAAGTAAATTTTTGGTTTTGGGATCGCGACCGAAGGGAGCGTGCGAGGCGCATTTTGGCATCACCACGCAATCGGAGCGTACGATTTGGGTCAAAGCCACTACGCGCTCCGCGCGTGCGAAGTTAATCAAAATCCTGCGGATTTTGCCCGAAATACATTCGAACTTTGTCCAATACACACCGCCAAAATTGAAAATCAGAATTGGAAGCCGAAATGGGGTCGCGCCGTAGGCGCGACACAAACGCATTCCCGCCAAAAATTCCCGAATCCAAAAGGTTTTTCCACGCTCCGCGTGGCTCTCTCGTTTGCCAATACATTATGAATAATCAAACCAAAAAGTTTTTCATATATACTCGCAAGTCTACGGACGACAAAGACAGACAAGTCCGCAGTATTGCTGACCAGTTGAGTGAGTTAAAAGAGTTAGCGTTAAAAGAGCAACTGGAAGTAGTGGATGTCTTTGTCGAGAAGCAGACCGCCAAAATACCAGGTCGCCCTGTGTTTAACGAAATGATAGAGCGAATGGAGAAAGGCGAAGCTACTGGTATTTTGGCGTGGCATCCTGATAGACTTGCGAGAAACTCGGTAGATGGAGGAAAAATCATCTACCTCGTTGATACTGGTGCAATTTCAGAAATGAAATTCCCAACTTTTTGGTTTGATCCGACACCGCAAGGCAAATTCATGCTCTCAATCGCTTTTTCGCAATCCAAGTATTATGTAGACAATTTGTCGGAAAATATAAAGCGAGGTCATCGCAACAAAGTGAAAGACGGAATATGGCCTCAAATGTCTCCGCTCGGATATGTGAACAAAAACAAGCGTATTGTGCCTGATGAAAATATTGCCCCGCTTATCAAAAAGACATTTGAGGCATATTCCACTGGAAACTTCACTTTGCGGGAACTCCGCGACAAATTTAACGAACTTGGATTGAAACGAAAAAGCGGAAAGGAACTTGCGGTGTCGAATTATCAAAAACTTCTCAAAAATCCTATCTATACGGGATTGATGAGGTATAACGGAGAGATTTTTGAGGGAAAGCACGAACCGATTAT
>JBBDRA010000007.1 GCA_040905715.1 Candidatus Paceibacterota bacterium
GCGGAGGAGGTGGGATTTGAACCCACGGTGGGCGTAAACCCACACTACCTTTCCAAGGTAGCGCCTTCGACCACTCAGCCACTCCTCCTTATCCTTAAATAGTTATTCCAGTTTTATCCCAAACTTCATCAATAACCGACTGAAGTCTTTGAAAAACATCCTTACCATAACATCTTATTTTACAAGTTCCCAGAGGATTTGGTTTATATTTACTATTTTTCGACTTTAACGAGATGACCTTATCGAATTGCGACTGAGGCAATCCGATCATAGATGACCAATGCTTCCGTAGCTCATTATGATCATGATCTTGGTACAGAAATAATTGAACTCGTATTTTGTTGTGATCGATCTTCAATATCTCTTTTAAAAATCTTATGAAAAGAATAACGGTCTTAGGATTAGAATTTGTAAAGTCTACATTATAAATATATGTATTCTTATAACGATTATCCTTGCGTAGCTTAGTACCTTCGCAAACGTACAATACCGCACCTGCTACTTTTAATTCTTCTTTTGTCATCACACGCTATTATAGCAAGTGCTGCACCAGGAGCAAGAGACATTCGAAATAATGCAATCCCATGGATTGCTTCTTTTTGGAAGTTATCGCTTCCCCCGCAGTGCCTTGATCCGCTCTTCGACCGGCGGGTGGGTCATGAAGAGTTTCGTGAGAAAACTCGGGCCGCCGTTCTTGCTCTTATTACCTCCTTTGAATGGATTAGAAATATACAAATGCGCGGTGGCGTGATTTGCTCGTTTCATCTCCCCTTGGTACGAACTGATCTTCTCCAGCGCGCTTGCCAAGCCTTCGGGATACCGTGTCAGAAGCGAGCCTGTAGCGTCGGCCAAGAACTCCCGACGACGCGACACCGCAAACTTAATGACCATCGCCACGATCGGCGAGAGGATCGCCAGACCCACTCCGACCAGGATCATAATAAGTTGCAATCTGCCATCACGATTGTCTCCACCGACTCCGCCGAATATCATTGATCGAAGAAAGAAATCAGAGAGCAACGTCACCACCCCCACCAGCGTCACTACTACCGTCATCACTAAAATATCACGGTTGCCCACGTGGGCCAGCTCGTGAGCGATCACTCCTTCAAGCTCTGCACGCTCCAGTCGGCGAAGCAGCCCTTGCGTCACCGCCACGGCAGCATGCTCGGGATTACGTCCCGTCGCAAACGCGTTTGGAGCCTCGTCGGGTATTACGTAAAGCTTCGGCATCGGCAGTCCGGCGGTAATACAGAGATTCTCGGTAATATCAAAAAGGTCCGGGTGACTTGTCGCGCTCACCTTCTCTGCGCCCGATATCTTCAAAACGATCTTATCCGAGTACCAATAACTCACCCAGTTCATAATAAGCGCAATGCCGACAGCGATGATCAAAATGATCGAGCTGTTGTAGATCCAGCTAAAAGTCCAGCCGATAGCTATCACAAACAGAAAAAACCCGAGCATTAAGCCCCATGTTTTCCAAATATTGCGATCCTGCTGTCCGTATATATCCATTGCCATACACGTATACTTTACACTTCCCAAGACAGGAATTCAATTAAAATGCACCGCCACCTCCTCCACCAGCACCACCTCCGGCTGATCCCCCGCCACCGGATACACCACCGCCTCCCGAGCTTGAAAACGAAGAAGAAAAGCTAGAAGCAAACGACGTTGAAAATCCGCTCGGCGAGAATGACCCCATACCTGACCCAGCACTTGCGCCAACCATGCCTGCCGAGCCGTGATACCAGTTCGGCTCACTCATCGAGAACGACTCAAATGCTTTTGCCCACGTATCTTCCACCTCGAACGCAATTGCATACGGCAAGTACTTTTGAAAGGTTTCGGGTGTAAGATCCGCGAGTCGATACTTCTCAGCGGTCTCAAGATACATTTTAAATCCAAGCCACTCTTCTCGCTGAATAAATCCCTCTTCAGAAAGGCGTGCCTCAAATTTGAAGAATACGTACAAACCAATACAAGAGAATACAAGCGCCGCTATCACAAGAAGTGCCTGAAAACTCAGACCGGTCATGGCAGTGACCGCCCCAAATGCCTGAAGCGCAAAAAATCCAACAAACATCAGCCCCACGAGCGTCATGCCCACGAATTTGTCGTACACCGGCTCCGTCACGTACGCACCGGTGATCTTGCCGACATCTTCGAGCAATTTACTTTTTGCGTTTTTTATAGCTTTTGCAAATTCAGTACGCTTGCTCTTGCCGGCCTTGCGTAGTTCTCTCGTTGAAAAAGCATCGTCATCACCGGTATTGAATCCGGAATAAAACAGTATATTTAACAGATCCTGTTCATACGGATGAAGTTGACCCTCTCCCCCGTTACCGGCTCTTTTAATCCGGTAATCACGGCCGACCCATTTATCCGGAAGTACCGCCATGAGCGTTTTCTGCCACCATGTTGGTTGCTCCTCCTCTATTTCCACATAGCCTCGTACTGCCAGGTCCACGATAGTTGCCGACCAGGTGCGCTTCGATACACTCTCGTTCATCAACACTTCCGCAACTGCCGGCGGATAGTCATGCGGTGGCTCATAGCGTGGCACAACCACTCCCCGACCTTTGTTGTACTTTTCTGTGACATACCATCGAATACAACCGATCACGACCGCAACTGCTGCGATCAAAAGCGAGAGTACAAAACCAAAATTACTCACCAGCCACCACCTCCAGAACGCTTGTGCATCCACCAAACCCTTCGGGAACCCGACCGCAACAGTGATCTTCGAGCCCGGCGGTGCTTCTTCGATCAGGTACGAGACCTGCCCTCGTCCCATCTGCTTCGTGCTTTCGATCGACGGCGGTGTTTTATAGAGACTGCTTCGTATTTCGTTCGGATGAACCGCCTCAGGCAACCCGACCGCGATCACACTCTCTTTAACCGGCACGTCATAGTCTGTAAACAGGTTCCAGTACAATTCATCAAAGTCATCGTAAAACCCGATCGCACCGTGGGCAATGTACGAAACAGCCCATCGTCTCTCTGTATCACGTGAATTATGATACCACTCGATCACGACCTCACCGCTGTCACGATACACTGTATACTTTCCATCGCTGTTCGGATCGGCATACGGATCCAATCGATCGTCTACTCTCTCCAAGCGCTCACCGGTGATCGCGTCCACTACTCGAATATCAGTTATCGCACTTATATCTTTTAGTGATATCCGCCGCTGCATTCCCCTGTACTCTCCGGTGAACGACAGCGTCTGAAGCTCGCGTACATCAACCGTTGTGTCTTCATGGATCTGTGCCAAGATCTGGATCGATGAGTATTCATACGAACGAGCAAAAACAGCAGCAGGTGCGAAAACAATACCACACACTACTGCTGTTATTAGCCCAAGGACCAGCCCAACTGAAAACCTTGGCATACCTCTAAAGGTAAATGGTCTAAACAAACCCTTGCCCATACACTAGAACTCGACTTTGACCGGATCGCGTTGTTCAGCCTCCTCTATCTCGAAGAAGTCACGCTCAGAAAAACTAAACGTGCTAGCAATAACATTCTGAGGAAATGATTGTATAGATGTGTTCAAGTCACGCACGTTTCCGTTGTAAAATCGACGCGCTGCTTGGATCTTATTCTCGGTGTCAGAAAGCTCTCGCTGAAGTTCCAAGAAATTTTCGTTGGCCTTCAGGTCCGGATACGCTTCAGCCACAGCAAAGAGCGACTTCAAAGCACCCGAAAGCATGTTCTCAGCCTGAGCTGTTTGTGCCGGATCACCCGTTGCTTCTGCCTGCATTGCCTGACTACGCGCTTCGGTAACGTTCTGAAACGTTTCCTTTTCGTGAGCAGCGTATCCCTGGACGGTGCTGACCAGGTTCGGGATCAAGTCGTAGCGACGCTTAAGCTGCACATCGATGTCGGCCCAAGCTTCCTCAGTTCGGTTAACTAATTTGATAAATCGGTTGTATGCCCAGATCACCCACAGGGCGAGCAGTACGACCAATCCTAGTAACACGTAAAGTAAAATATCCATACTGTTTAATTATTATTCTATTCTTAACTACTATCTCTAGTATACAACAGTAAAAGCACATCGTCACCGAGGGATCGTCCCAAAACCATTCAGACAAGGACAAAGCTTTTTGATAAAAAACACAAAACCGCCACGTTAGTCGTGACGGTTTTGTTTGCTCGAGTGTAATCAGCAGATTACATCATCCCCGGCATTCCCATTCCTCCACCCATGCCGCCCCCCATTCCGGCACCGGCATCGTCGTCCTTGTCGTCCTTAGCCTCCTCGGCGATCGCTGCTTCAGTCGTCAGCAAGGTTGACGCTGCCGAACTAGCGTTCTCGATCGCCATGCGGGTCACCTTGACAGGATCAACGATACCCGCCTTGATCATGTCATCAACATACTCTTCGGTAACCGCATTATATCCATCGTTTTTATCAGACATCACTCGCTCGATCACAACCGACGCATCTTCTCGTCCTGCGTTCGAAATGATCTGACGAAGCGGTGCCTCAAGAGCCCGAAGTACGATGTTGTAACCGATCTCGGTAGCCTGGTTGCTAAAACTCTTGTGGTTGGCACGAACTTTGCTCGCCGCCTTTACAAGAGCGCTTCCTCCACCCGGCACCACACCTTCCTCAATAGCTGCTTTAGCTGCATGTACAGCGTCTTCGATCTTGAGTTTCTTGTACTTCATCTCAGTCTCGGTCGCTGCGCCTACACGCACAACCGCAACTCCACCGGCAAACTTAGCGATCCGCTCTTCAATCTTTTCCTTGTCGAACTTTGAATCAGTGTTCTCAAGCTGGGTCTTGAGCTGATTTGCCCGCTTTTCAATATCAGCCTTCTTTCCTTTGCCACCAACGATCGTGGTCTCATCCTTTGTAGCAATAACCTTACTTGCTTTACCAAGCACATCAAGCTCAGCCGTATCAAGCTTCATACCCTTTTCTTCCGAGACAACTTTACCGCCGGTCGTAATAGCAATATCTTCAAGCATTTCTTTCTTGCGGTCACCGTATCCTGGAGCTTTTACACCGAGCACATTGAAGCTTCCACGAAGCTTGTTCACCACAAATGTTGCTAGCGCCTCTCCTTCGATCTCCTCAGCGATCAGCACGAGATCTTTCTTGCCGCTTTGAGAAAGTTTCTCGAGAAACGGCAGGATCTCTTTAACGCTAGAAATCTTCTGATCAGTAATAAGAATTGCTGCGTCTTTATACTCAGCCTCCATTCGCTCGCTGTCGGTCACCATATACGGACTGACATACCCTTTGTCGAACTGCATTCCTTTTACGATATCGGACTCGACACCGAAGGACTGCGACTCCTCGACCGTAACAACACCGTCTTTACCAACCTTATCGAGCGTGTCAGCGACGATCTCACCGATCTCGTCGGACTCCGCAGAGATGCTTGCAACCTGTTTGATCTCGTTACGTGTCTTTATCGGTTTAGCGATCTTCTTAAGCACCTCGACTGACTCTTTGGCAGCCTGCTCAATACCATGCATGACCGCCATAGCATTCATGCCCATCGTCGTATGCTTCATTCCTTCCGTAACAATAGACTGTGTAAGGATAACGGAAGTAGTCGTACCATCACCTGCTCCGTCGTTCGTCTTGTTTGCCACCTCTTTCACGATCGATGCACCCATGTTCTCAAACTTATCCGAAAGCTCGATCTCTTTAGCGATCGAGACACCGTCGTTCGTGATGGTCGGTGAACCGTATCCTTTATCCAAAACCACGTTACGTCCACGAGGACCGATCGTTACTTTTACAGCATCCGCAACCCGATCAACACCTCGTTTTAGTGATTTTCGTGCCTGTTCGCCAAAATAAATTTCTTTTCCCATAGCTTTAGATAGTTAGGCGTTAGGTTTTAGGTGCTCGGTCAATTTTGCGCTCCAGGTATCATCCAGAGCTTCCCCGCACCTAAAGCCTAATCACTAGTTTATAATTGCCAGTATATTGTCCTCTTTAAGAATAAAATACTCGTCTCCTTCAACCGTTACGGTGTCATATCCGAACTTTGAAAAGATAACAGTATCCCCCTTTTTCACATCCATCGGCATTCGCTCGCCATTCTCATCACGCCGGCCAACACCAACAGCAATGACCTTTCCTTGCTGTGGCTTTTCCTGGTCTGCTGTTTCAGGAATAATGATACCGGCAGTGTTCTTCTCAGAAAGCTGATCTTCCTCTACCGGCTCAACCAGCACTCGATCGCCAAGTGGTTGGATCGATGCAGACACTGATGACTGTTTTTTCTTTGCCATTGTCGTATACCGTTAACTGTTAATATCGAACACTGCCTACGCAGATTTTCTACGCAGGCAAGAGTGTGATTCGTTCAACTATTATAGGAGAAATATCACAAGATGCAATATTGACAGATCACCAATGAAACAATGTACTAAAGACTTCATGAACAGTAAACCAAAACGGGTGTGGGGATTGACATTCCCCCTATATCACGTAAGATGCATGTGTCTCACTTCTCCCCACGCTGCGCACACGGCGCTCACTCATTACAACATCGTTTAGCAAGAGTATATCGCGTGAAGACGTGTCCGCCAAAAGAAATAGGCAAAAAAAGTAGGAGAAAAACAAAGTAAGATAAACACATACTAATTCCTAATCTTAAGAGCTATGTTGATCATCGAAGCACTTCTTCCGTACATCCAGATAACACTATCGGTATTACTGGTTACAACCATTCTTATGCAACAGAACGAAGCCGGTCTTGGGGCAGCATTTGGTGGTGGCGACAGTTTCGGCAGCACACATCACACCCGTCGAGGTTTTGAAAAGATCCTCTTTAATTCATCGATCGTCCTCTCTGTACTGTTCGCTCTCTCAGCGTTTGTTGCCTTGCTTCTGTAACCCAAGATGTAACCGAGACAAAATCCAACCTCACTAATTTAGATTTTATTCACACCTAGTACGTTTGCCTCGAACATTCGCACCACCCTTACACCACAATAATGAGATCCTTATTTGGTAATTTCGAACAACCTTTTTATCGCTTCCTTCGACGAATCGGGCGACCGCTCTCACCGATAGGGCGCTTGGGCAATTATTTTATTGCTCAGATCAAAATAATCGGCGGCTACCGTTACGGCAATCGCTTTTCACATACGACCGGTAACCTGATCAACAGTTTTTCGATCGTAGAACGGATCGTTTTCTTTGTGTTCATTATTATGCTTACTGCAAGTGCCGGTATTCTTGCTTGGGAGGTCAACATCCACGCCAGCAGTGTTGAACCATCTGTTGGCGGCAGCTTTACTGAAGGTGTGATCGGCTCACCGCGATTTATTAACCCGCTACTCGCAGTATCTGATGCCGACCAAGACCTGGTCTCGCTTATTTACGCCGGACCTTTAAAGAAGATGCCTGACGGCACTCTTGTTCTTGACTTAGCTGAAAACATTGAAGTATCTGAAGATGCCATGACATTTACCGTCACGCTTCGCACCGACGCTGTCTTCCATGATGGCGAACCGGTCAGTGCCCGCGACCTAGCATTTACCGTAGATCGAGCCCGTGACCCTCAGCTGCGAAGCCCGGTCCGTGGAGACTGGAACGGCGTTGATATAGAGATAACCGGTGAACACACTGTCACCTTTACCCTCGATGAGCCTTACGCCCCGTTTCTCGAAAACCTTACCCTTGGCATTCTGCCGGCACATCTTTGGAATTCACTGAGCGCCTCCCAGTTCCCATCAAGCCCTCACAACGACAGCCCGATAGGTGCCGGACCGTATCGGGTAAACAGCTTCACCCGCGACCAAGAGACTGCAGCCACAACGTACGAATTAGCAGCATTCGACAACTATGTGCACGGCAAACCGTATATCTCCTCGATAACCGTTCGCTCCTTTACAAACAAAGCAGAATTATATGATGCCCTTAAAAACGGAGACGTCGACAGTGCGAGTGGTATTGACCCGGCTGTAGCTGAAGAACTTATTGATGCCGGCGTTCGCATCAATACCGGTTATCTGCCACGAATTTTTGGTGTCTTTTTCAACCACAACAAAAACGATATTTTTTCTGATACATCACTTCGTCAAGCGCTCAGTAGCGCAGTCGACAAAGAAGCGGTCATCGAGGATGTTCTCGCCGGATATGGCGCTTCCATTGCCAGCCCCGCACCAAGAGACCTGATCGAGGATATCGGGATCAACCAATCCGCCTTCGCAACATCATCACTTGATACTGCGCGCGAACTACTAGATGACGCCGGATGGACGAACGAAGCGATCGGTAGCGTGCGCACAAACAGCGCCGGCGACCCGCTCTCATTCACTCTCACAACTGCGGATACTCCTGAGCTTACCGCCATCGCAAATGCAATACGTGACACTTGGCAAGAAGTTGGCATCGATGTTACCGTCAATATCTTTTCGGGAAGTGATCTTAACCAAGAGGTTATTCGCCCACGCAATTACGAGGCGCTACTTTTTGGCGAGATCATCGGCGGAGGGCGAGATTTTTTCCCGTTTTGGCACTCCTCGCAACTAAATGATCCCGGCCTTAACATTGCCCAGTATTCAAATACCGAAGCCGACGAGATCCTCGAGGTCGCACGTCAAACCGCTGATCCAAAGGAGCAGGACGAGTTGTATCGTCAGTTCATTAAGATCGTTACCGATGATCATCCGGCTGTCTTTCTTTATACGCCGAGCTATATTTACGCAGCACCGAGCACTATCCAGAACCTTCCGACCAACCCAACCATCACCTCGAATTCTCGTTTTGCCACTGTTCATCAATGGTACGTCGACACACAACGTGTCTGGAATATCTTTGCCAGTAAAGAAACAGATCGAGAGTATGTGAATATTTTACAAGCACCGTCACGCTAGAGTCCGCAATAGACATTAAGGTCGACTCAACAAATAGTAATTACAATACGCAACGATAAAAAGTAAACGCATTATTATTTTACGAAAGCATTAATTAATAAAAATCATTAAACGAATAACAAACACCATGACTGACAAACAAAACTCAAACGACAGTAACGCATCGAACAGTTCCGGAGGCAACCGCGACAATAACCAGCGGCGACACAATTCATCTCAGCGAGGGCGAGGGCGCGCCCATTCACCACGCCGCCCACAAGGCAGCCCTTCAAACAACCGCGCACGAACCTCTACACCAAAAGGGCGACCTCATTCTTCAGCCACAAAGGCTGCCCCCGCTCACAGCAGAACCAGTGCCGGCCGAAAACGAAAGAGCCAAAGCAAGAATGGCGGACGTGGAGGGAGACAGCAGCGCGGCCAAGGAGGTAACCGCCGAGAAGGTATTAAGAAGAAAGAAAAGGAGGTAGCAATACCACCTATTGCACCGCGAACCATTCGTGTCATTCCACTCGGTGGTGTCGAAGAAGTTGGCCGAAATATGACCGCTATTGAATACGAGAACGATATTATCGTGATCGATGCCGGTATTCAGTTTACCGATGAGAACACACCGGGTATTGACTATATTCTCGCGAATACCAAGTACTTAGAAGATCGCAAGGACCGCATTCGAGCACTTGTAATAACTCACGGTCACCTCGATCACATTGGTGGTATTCCGTATGTCGCCCAGCGTATCGGCAACCCGCCGATCTACACACGCGAGTTCGGCGCCATGATCATCAAGAAGCGACAAGAGGAATTTCCTGACCAACCTGACCTCAACATTGTAACCGTGGGAAAGAATGATGGAGCGATACGTATAAGTGACAACCTCAAGGTTCGCTTCTTTGGACTTACTCACTCCATCCCTGACTCCGCAGGCATCGTCATAGAAACACCGCTCGGCGATATCATTAATACCGGTGATGTACGTGTCGACAACGAAGACGGCGTTCCCAGCGACCGAGAGGTCGAGCAGTACAATGTTTTCAAAGATCGGAACGTTCTTTTCCTTACTATGGACTCGACCGGTATCGAGCAACCTGGCTTCTCAGTTTCTGAAAAGACCATTCTCGACAACATTGATGAAATCGTCTCTCGATCTCAAGGAAGACTCCTTATTGCCACTTTTGCCTCCCAGGTGGAGCGCATCATCGAGTTCATTAAGATGGCTAAAAAGTACAACCGCAAGATCGTTGTCGAGGGTCGCAGCATGAAAACAAACGTAGCCATCATCAAACAGCTTGACCTGGTTGAAATGGATCACGTTATTCCAACCGGAGAGATGAATGACTATCCGCCTAATCAGATCTTGATCCTGGTAACGGGCGCTCAGGGCGAGGAATTCGCTGCACTGATGCGTATCGCGAACAAGACCCATAAGCACATCACTCTCACCCAACACGACACCGTTGTCCTCTCATCTTCTATCATTCCCGGCAACGAGACCGCGATCAGCAAACTCAAGGATAATCTGTACCGCAATGACTCCAAGATCATCACCTACCTGGACTCACAGGTACATGCTTCCGGACACGGTAAACGCGGTGAGCTCGAGTGGATCCACAAACAGATTCCGTACAAATTCTTCATGCCGGTACACGGCCACCACTACATGCTCAAGATGCACGCTGAGATGGCTCGACAACTCGGAACAGCACCGGAGAACGTAGTTGTGCCGGACAACGGAAGCGTGATCGAGATCCAAGAAGAAGGAACCAAATTAGTAAAACGAAAGGAGAAGGCGCCGGCCGGCGATATGGTGGTCGAAGGCTTCCATATCGGCGATGTGCAGGAAGTTGTTATTCGTGACCGCAAGCTTCTTGCTGAAGACGGAATGTTCGTCATCATTGCGTCGATCAACCTCAAAACCGGTAAGCTCAAAAAGTCACCTGACATTATTTCACGCGGGTTTATTTATCTGCGCGAGTCACAGGAACTACTTTCTGACACCCGCAACCTCATCAAGAGAAGTGTTGAGAAAACAACCAAAGACATGAACCCGATCGACTTTGATCTGGTCAAGCAGAAGATCGACGAAGACGTTAGTCGATATCTTTTCCAGAAAACTGCCAAGAACCCGATCGTGATTCCGGTCGTTCTCGGAATATAGACTTGGAGCATACCAGGCTATAAGACTACAAGGTCAAAAACACATAAAAATTGCCAACCCCTGGGGTTGGCAATTTTTGCATACCTTCTGTTATCTGTTATCCACTCGACAGATGCATTACCTTTTTCTATAGTAGTGACAGTTGCCTTCTTTCCTTCAGAGGCCTGGGTCTTCCTCCGCCCAGGTCTCTTTTTTATGTAAATCTCATTTAGCACACAGCGTCACACTATGATTTCTTAGACACTGATTCCCTAGACTCTGATCCGTCAGATGTGTTTTCTACTGAATCTTTCGCTGATGTCTTTTTTGCTTTTGTAGAAGAGCTCTCCTTTTTAGAACTGTTTTTAGAGCTCTTTTTAGAACTTTGGGTTTTACTTTTTTTCTTACTTGAGCGCGTGGTCGCTTTTTTAGTCGACGGCTTTTTCGGAACAGCTGCTGCTTCTTTTTGCTCCGCCTCCTGCTTAATAGTGGAGTAGTGACGCTTAAGCTCTTTGCCAAACGACAACACAGACGGCACATCAACCTCATCCATCTGCTGATATCGACTCACAACATCATCAATAACATTCATATATACCTCCTTATCTACCCGTTGAAGCTTTCGAAGTTCCGCGACAACATCATCTTTTACACCCTTCAGCTGTTTATCAAGCTGTTTGCGGTGTGTCTGACCGGCTTTTGTACCGTACAAATACACAGCCGCCAATCCAACCGCCGCCACTGCTCCGGCAAGTATACCAATACCGGCTTTTGTCTCTGCGCTTATTTTTTTATTAGATGATTCGTTGTTAGTCATATGAAATTAAAAGCAAAATAACGTCTAACGTTACTTTTTAGATTTTTTTGTATCATCTTTATCCGACCCGACTGAGGACATGACAAACCACTTAGTAAGACGCAGAGCAATACTGCCAAGACCATCGACTGCTTCTTTGGCACGCCAACCCTGACGTTCAATAGACTCACGGATCAACCGAACATCGTCCATAACCGACTCACCTTCTTCCCGAACACGGCGCATTAACAAACGCAGCTCATTTAAAACAAGTACAAGAAATATCAACGCAAGAAGTGCTACCAACGCAAGCGCTATCACTGCGATCGTGGTAACCGTAAAAAATATATCTACTTTGAGAAGTTCTTCCATAAAAAGAGCAAATTAAATTAATGTATAGATCGTTTATACTCTCCATTATAACACCCTCGTGTACGCTGTTGTACACACAAAAGCGCTCGCTCTTCCTATCATCTCACACATACTGTCTGCGCTCGTCTTTCTCTCAAAATTTAATTCGGAGCCTCCTCTAGCGTAACAGATACCGTTACTGTTTCTGACCCCCGAGTTACCTCTAAGGTTACTGTCTGTCCGACATCTTTTTCACGTATCAAAGAAGCAAATGTTCTCTCGGTGCCGACCTCTTCACCGTCCGTGTCAAGTGCCCCATAAAAAGCAAAGAGTAAAGGAAAGCTATTGACTAATGACTGTTTTCCACTACCATACCTTACGGCGTACCTCTCTTGTTCTGTGTAACTAAGGAGAAAAGCGATGACCAGCATACCCACCGCGCTCGCTCTCGTGACCGCTGTGATCGTTGGCGTGGATATCGTGGCAACCCTTCCGGCAACCTATCGGCTCCAGGACTATATGTGCCCTGAAAGGGCGGTGCGTTACTGTGTTTGGTGTACCGGGCTCGGGCTTCATCTTGAAACCCTGGTCGGATGCATGGTTATTGCGTTTCTGACTCATTTGACCAACCAGCCAGTACTCATTGTGGTTCTCACTGCCATCAGCGTCACCGGGTTTATCTTTTTCGTACTTGGAGGCTTCGCGCTAATGCTAAGCGCACTTGACCCTAACGACGTACGATTCGGTGCGCGGTAATGTGCAAGAAACTTCAGCTCTCCTATCCCGCCGGCTACGCTCTGCGTAGCCGGTTTTTCGTTTAAACTTTTTCGTTCAAACGCTTTCATTCAAAATATGATCACACCAATTTTGTGATCTGTTACAACGCCCCTTATTCATCGAACTCAACTAACACCGGCTTTTCAAATAATGATTCCGCCAACGACATGGTGTAGCACGTAGAACTACCGTTCACGAGCTGTGTTCGAATTCGCTCTCGCGACAGTCGCTCAGTGTCAAATATATCAAAATCTATTGATTCATCGGCGTCGCTCCCTTCAGTAACAGTATCAGTAGTGGTGGCGGTGGTGGTACTGGTGGTAGCGGTGGTGGTCACACTGTTCTGTTCGACATCTATCCCAAGCTCATCCTCTTCACCACTTTCACTTTCTTCATCAACTTCCTCATCGGTTTCTTCACGCTCCGATTTAGCAAGCACAAACTCCTCTCCCTCCCTCTCACCGCTCAACCAGATCCAACCGGTATCTGCGATTACGAGAAGGTGCACCTGCCGGTCAGGCAAATCGTCGTGTTCAGCTGTTGTTGTGGCCACGACCCGCACATCACCGTCTTGATTGCTCGCGCTTCGGGCGTATAAGAATCCGCTCGTTCCCACTTCATCAGTAAACGAACAACCTATTTCAACGATCTCATCCTCTTTATTGTCATCTCCTTCTTCATCATCGGCACCGTCGTCTGCATCACCGTCAGCAAGAGAGAGCGCCGCTTCAATATCGTCCTCACTGGCATCCTCTCCGGTTAATTCTGATGACACATTTGTGATCGAGCCGAAAGAAATATAGAAAACGCCAAAAACGACAGCGGCCGTAACAACAATAAAAAAAGCAAGCGGAATATACTTCATAGGTTATATATGCACACCATCTAAAGCGTAAAGTAATTGAGCGATACCAGTGTCTCGTTGATATAGATCGCGCTTCCAAGGATAACCAAGAGAAGGCATCCATACGCCACGTTCATCGGGTGCTGCTTTTGGAACTCAACTGTCACTGTCGCAAAGAGTACCGTGGCGAGCACCGAAACAATAACCATATAGAGTAGTGTCACGATCTGCGATGGATTCACCACAAGCCGTTCAACAACGCCACTATAACGAGTTGTCTGTGATGGGGTTGTCTGGGCTGCCGCGACAGTTGTGCTGGCACGCGTATCTCCAGACGAGAACAGCATGAACGACTCATCTTCGTACACAATATTCGGGGTAGATGTGCTGCTTAACTCCTCTTCTGAAGACTCATCCTCAGAACGTGGTTCAGCTTCATCGACCTCATCTTCACCCTCGCTTTCTTGTGTACCTTCTAACACACTTTCTTCCGGATCTTCTATCGACTCATCGCTTTCGGCATTGTCTGTATCCGAAGTAGGTGCAGGCTCAGACTCCTCTGAAGCTAGAGCGACCCGGGTGTCGGTATCCGAGACAGCTTCCTCTTCACTTTGCTCTTCACTCTCTTCAACAACCGATTCACTTTCGGTATTACTACCGGCAACCTCGGCAGAAGAAGGCTCAGTCTGAGCAATACTTCCCGATGCAGGGGTACCGAACATCTGAACCACTACGGTAGTTTCCTGTCCATCTATTACACCATCTACGGCAGCGATACCGATCTCGCTGAACCCGGCTTCTAGAATGTTTTCACGGTGGGTCGGAGAATCCATCCACGCCCTGTTGACCGGCTCAGATTCACTAAAATTGATCGCCAGGTTTTCGCCGGCGAGCGTGTACGCATACCCCACTTTATCGAACCAATACCACGGAGCTACACCCTCAGGTGAATAGTGGTCGAAATAATCTTCCTGGATCATATGCTCCGCCTTTGCGCGCGCCGCCTCAACCAGCACCTCGCTTTCCCTCAGTGTATTGAGTCCGCGCTCCTGACGACTCTCGTTAGCCATATCAACCAACAGCGATGGATACACCGTAGCGATAAACTCAAAGCCCGGTGCAAATATTCGACCCACAAACGAAAAAACAAGGAGTACAATAATACCACCCAAGACCACCTCTACCGCTCCATCACGTAATAGATGCGGCTTATGGTCATTCTCATGATGAGGAATGAAAAAATGTTTGAATTTTTTCCACATATATGTAAGTATACTGTACAATATTTCACTAAAAACAGCAACTTCACTCTCGAGTCTCTTAGCCGCTTATATGCTGATCACTCAAGAGTAGAACATCATTCATCTCTCGGATCACCTGCCCCGGCATCTGAGCCAGTAAAGCATTGTTTGTTTTATCCAGAATTTGCTCCAGAACATTCTTTTTCTTCTCGCCCACTGCGTACACAACTGACGACGTCACCACTGACTGGAGAAACGGCATAGTCACGGTAATGCGCTTCGGGAACTCTGCTCCGGGTTTTTCGTACCCAACAACCCATCGGTTCGTATCGACAAAAAGCTTATTGAACTGCTCTTGATCATCCGGAAACGGCAGAATGCCGGCGGTGTGCCCGTCTTTTCCTACCCCTTGGGTGATAACCGTCACTCCGCCGGTATTCTCAAACCACGCTCGCATGGTCGTCTCCACCCAAGCCGCCGTTTCTTCAAGTCCCTCTCCATCAATGCTACGCGGATCGATCGCGCCGGCACCCTGTTCAATTGCCCGCCGATAAAAATCAGTTGCTTCCAACTGAGAAAAGTTGCTTTGGTCCTCTGGTACACCAAAACGCTCGTCCAGCACGCCAAGCGTCACCCGCTTGGTGACCTGCTCTACATCCACGTGCTCAATGATCGAAAGTGCCGATCCGCCGGAAAACAACAGCAGGACCGGTCGGTCGGTATACTGCTCAAGCACCCTGCTTATCGCTTCACCGGCTTGTACGACAAGTGTTTCTGTTTTATCAGTGATTATTTCCATGCTTATTCCCTTACTCTGTTTCTGTACTATGTTTCCGTACTCTGCCGTACTCTGTGTATGCAACACGATCTACTACTTTGTCTCGCTCCTTCCTGCCTCGTGGCCGCCAAATTTATTGCGCAAAGCCATAATGACCTGCCCTTGATAGTTCGGCTCCTCTTGGCTCGCGTAACGCGCTTCTAGCGCATCCGCGATCACGTTCCTCTTAACTCCAAGCTCCTCAGCAGCTTGAACGGTCCAATCCGCCTCACCGGAGGCCTTGGCCGAACCGCTAATACCCTCTAGCTCGTTCCCCCACTCCTGGTATGCATCACGCGCCCAATCGATCAAGCGCGACTCAATAACACTTCCTTTACTATACACCCGAGCAACCTCAGCCAAGTCAAAGCCAAACTCGCTTTTCTTCATGATCTCGAATCCTTCTGCTATTGCCTGCATCATACCGTACTCAATACCGTTGTGAACCATTTTCGCAAAGTGACCGGCACCCGCTTCTCCCATATACCCGTACCCGCCTTCAACACACAAAATGTTTATGAGCGGTTCCAACCGATCAAACTGCCCACGCCCTCCTCCCACCATCATACACGCACCGTTCAGCGCGCCGCCGGGGCCGCCTGAAACACCGATGTCCACGAAGTGAATTCCTTGCTCCCGGCAACGCTTTGCCCGCTCAACCGATTCGGTATAGTGACTGTTGCCGCCATCGATCACGGTATCGCCCTCGTCCAGGTGTCCGCACAGATCCTCCAGCACGTCTCCCACTGCCTGGTGCGGGACCATGATCCAGATCGTCCGGGGTGCTTCGAGTGATTCTATAAGCCCCTGAATAGAATCGCGGGGTTCCACTCCAAGCTCCTCTGCTTCTTTTCGTGACTCCTGGCTGCGGTCATACGCCACCACGTTGTATTCGTTCTCCTTCATCAGGGTCACCATATTCAGTCCCATTTTGCCAAGCCCCACATAGCCGATCGTCGAACCTTTTTCAAATCGCTCCATAAAA
This sequence comes from Candidatus Paceibacterota bacterium, assembly GCA_040905715.1. Classification (NCBI taxonomy): domain Bacteria; kingdom Bacillati; phylum Minisyncoccota; species Minisyncoccota bacterium. The sequence goes on from JBBDRA010000007.1 coordinate 16,811, forward strand.
ATAGAATTAATTATATTGTTACGTATGTAATTCCTGTCACTCATCTACCATCGCTCGGCCAGGCATACTCCAAACCCTCTCTCTTCTCTGTCTCCTTCCCTTTCTTGTATATCTCAAGTTCAGGTCCTCCGCTCTCCTGCCAATGCTCCACGATAGGCGTAATAAAAGTCCAGGCAGCATCAACCTCTCCGGTCGAGACAAACAACGTTTGGTCTCCTTGAATACAATCGTAGAGAAGTTTCTCATACGCGTCCGGAACCTTCTCTTCTAGTTCGCTATCTTCAAAATCAAAAGCCAGATCTTTTTCTACAAGGTCAAAGTGAATGCCGGGTTCTTTCGCCCAAAACCTGATCGATACACCATGCTCAGGCTGCAGGGTGATCACCGCCACATTTTTATGCTCATGTAGCTCAGTCTTGCCGCAGACACACGGCGATTTTCCTTTGAAGGTCACCGTAATATCCACCCGATTTTCACTCATCTGCTTTCCGGACTCGAGGTAAAACGGCACCCCTTCCCAGCGCGGAGAATCGATGAACGCACGCAACTTAAAATACGTCTCGGTGGTTGAGTTATCTACAACACCGTCAACATCATGATATCCCTCATACTGTCCGCGGACCGTATTCAGAGCTACTTCTTCTGCGGATGTATACAGTCTGAGTGAACGCAGAAGTTTTTCACGCTCCCCACGAAGTGCATGTGCCTCAAGCACGCCCGGATTCTCCATTGCACTCAGAGCGAGCATCTGCAACATATGGTTTTGCCCCACGTCCCGAAGCGCGCCGACGCGATCGTAAAACTCACCCCGGCCGTCCACTCCAAAATCTTCGAGCATGCGAATGTGTACTGACTCGATATCCTCAAAACTCCAGGAATTCTCGAACAGTACATTCGTAAAACGAAAGGTCAACAAATTTTGCACCGCATCTTTCCCCAAATAGTGATCGATCCGAAATATCTGATCCTCCTGGAACACACTGGACAGCTTCTTCTCCAGCGCAGTAGCTGTTTCAAGACTGCTCCCGAACGGCTTTTCTACGATCACGCGCGTCCAACCGGTCTCGTCCGAGCAGTTCTCCGGGAGCTTGGTCGCCTTAAAATTATCAAATATCCGCTCATAGAAATGCGGTGGAACTGCTAGGTAAAAGAGCTTGTTGGTGCACTGTCCGATCTCTTCATCACACTCGAACAGATACTGTTCGAGTGCCTGATAGTCTTCAGGAGCACTGAAGTCTCCTTGTTGAAAATAGATCCGAGTAAGAAACCGCTCAATGTCCGTGTCGTTGTATTTGTGTGCCCCCGCTCGCCCTTCCGGGGCAAGTACCTCCTTTACGAAAGCTCTATAGTCGGCATGCGCATATTCACGGCGAGAAAACCCAATAATTCGCGTCGTGTCTGGCAGCAAACCTTTTGCCTCAAGATCAAATAGTGACGGCAGAAGCTTTTTCCGGGCTAGATCTCCGGTACCGCCAAAGATCGTGATCAGAGTTGGTGCATTATGTGACGGCATATTCATGCCTGCATTGTACCAGAGAGTTACCCAAGTCGCAGTAGAAGCACTGACGGATCCGATGGTATACGTGCTGAATCTACAAACACCGTTTACAAACACTATCGAGAGTACTAGTATATGAATAATTGCTCATACTTCTATGACAACCATGACCCACAGAAAACAACCCATCACCAAAACGGCCACCGCAAGCGCTGTTTCAATTCTTAAACTTCTCTCCAGTAAAACCCGTTTCCAGATACTTACACTCCTCATGAAATCTAAAGGCGATCCATGCGTTAACGAGATCGCTGATACTATCGGCATCTCCCAATCAGCCACCTCCCACCAGCTTGCACTCCTTGAGGAAAAAGATGTTGTTGAAGCGTATCGAGAAGGGCAGATGATCTGCTACCACCTCAAGGATTCTCCCACCAGCAAGCATTTGCGTAAAATAATCAACCAGTTTGTCTAGATTATTTTCGTTGATATCGAGGTATGATAGAATACATATCCGATTCATTACCAATGTAATTCATCATAACTATGGCGGAAGACAAGAACATTGTTATTTACTCAAGCCCTAACTGCGTACACTGCAACCACGCAAAGGAGTATTTCAAGGAAAACAACATTGAATACACCGACTATGACGTGGCCGCAGACACAGAAAAACGCCAGGAAATGGTTGAGAAGTCCGGTCAGATGGGTGTGCCGGTTATTTACATCGGCGACGAGATGATAGTTGGCTTTGATCAAGGCAAGATTCAGGAACTCCTCGAGGCGTAATCCTCTGATTCCCTAAGAGAATACGAGAAGTAAAAGACCGCTGCCCCATAAAACGGAGCGGCGGTCTTTTTAAATTATTCAAATTACACTACAGCTCAGCCGCATGCTTCCAATAAGTATACAGTTATTTTCGGTCTTCTTGTCCTCCTTTTCCTGCGCTATCCTGTGATAAAATTAAAACTGAAAGAATTTTAAACATTATATACGTAATACATACTGATCTATGGAAATACTCTTTCTTATCGGACGAATACTCTTTGGCGGATTTTTCTTTCTCAACGGTATCAACCACCTTACCAAGAGCAGCGGTCTGATCGGCTATGCCGCCGCAATGGGTGTACCAATGCCGAAACTGGCAGTGCTTGGTTCCGGTATCATGATCCTTCTTGCCGGTCTTGGTATCGTTCTCGGTGTCTATCCTACTATCGGGCTGATCCTCGTTCTCACCTTTCTTTTGCCGGTCACCTTCACCATGCACCAGTTCTGGAAGCACACCGATGATGCACTAAAAATGAACGACCAGATCAACTTCATGAAGAACCTGGCATTGATCGGTGCAACAATAATGCTCTTGGCGCTTCCCCTAGAATGGGCGTACACCATCATTACACTCTAGAAAAAGTCCTCCGGACCGACTTTGGACCACAGAAACAGCTTGTCTAACGCAAAATAAACGGCTCACATGCTTTGTGAGCCGTTTATTTCTACCGAAAACTGTCTACTAACCAAACAACTTTTACATGAGACACTATGACTTCTTCCAGAAATTGAGCTTCCCATACTGCTCAGCGCCTTTTCCAAGAACTTTCGGCCACTGCTCAGGCATCGGTTCCACCTTCGGACGTATGGTGTGGAGATTTTCAAAGCCGTGCATAGAGTCGTCTTCCCAAGTTACCTGTTCGACATGATCAAAATTATGCTCGAACGGCTCTTCGCCAAGGAATTTATATATACTGTCCATGACCCGCTTTGGGCTGTTAGTGAGATCATTAAAGTCGATCAGATACATTCGGTCGGAATACCCGCGATTGATCGCATCTTTCAGGCGATTGTACGCAAGTCCCACCGGTTGCTCAGGCCTCAACCACACCTCACATCTTCCCTGGACGGTCTGAAACTGAAAGTAGTGTTCCTGCTCTTGTACCACCTGCTTCGTCTCCGATGTCTGTCTCCACAGTTTTTCAAAGCTTGCCAGCACATCTCGAATGTCACGGACCGGCACCAGTACCTTTGCCTTGCGTCCGAGAATTGATTCGGCCATACCTAGCTGAGAAAGCCAGCCACGTGACTTGTCAAACACCACCTCTTCTTCAATGTTACTGTAGTATCCACCCAAAATAGAGCGGAGCACTCGAAGCTTTGCGGTTTCGTCCGGATGCGCCTTGAACTCGATTAATTTATCCCAATTATTTCGTGTTGCGAAAAGCACATCAAGTATGCCGCTCGTGTGGCTCGCCGAAAAACGCGGATTTTGCGAAAGAATATTGGCTAGCAGTGTTGAACCTGCCCGCGGAAGCCCGGAAATAAAGTGAAACGTTTTATCTTTTCGAACCTTATTTTCTTTGTTTGCACCGCCTTTTTCCTGCATATCCTCCTTTAGTTCTGTAGATGTCATATATATGCCCGATTTATCCTTCTGTTCTTCTGTTTCTATTTATGCTCTCTTGTGCATACTCTTTGTGCGTGCTTTTTATGCGTGATAGCTATACTACCATACTACCCCACAAAAAATCGAGCGCACATTCCTCCCACCCTCCTCCCGAGGTTAAACCTAGGGACAAGCAGGATCCTAGGTTTAACCTCGGGAGATACCGTCTGCTAGCATGTATCCTCATAGTCCAACCATTCCTTGATCTCCTTATTCATTGCACCTGAAAAATAATCAGGAAAAGACCCTTTACTTAAAATGGCTTCTTCGGGGCGTCCCATATCTACATAGTCAGGATAGCTTGAGTGCTGGTAGTCCTCTAGTTTCAGATCATTCCCTACTATTTCCCTTGGATTCAAATGAATATAAGCAAACAGATATTTAAGATGGCTGTCATCTAGAATATGACGAGCCTTAAAAGACGACCCGAACAAAGCCCCGGTACGCTCATATTTTTTATTAATGAACATAGTGTATGACGTCATCAATTTCTGCATAAATTTACTGATCCCACCATCTACTTTTTCTCGGACAAGTAAATGAAAATGATTTGGCATAAGGCAGTACGCTCCTATATCAACAATTGATTCACCTCTCTCAGTTTCGTACAAACTCCCTCCCGAGGTTAAACCTAGGGAGAGGGCTTTCTTTGCATCACGAATATTCACTGACTGCTCAGTATTGTGAAGATATAATCCCTCTTTAAATCTGCGATAGTCTGATTCTTGCCGATATGTTTTGACCTTCTCCGCTCCTCGCGAATACAAGTGATAATATTCCCCAGGAGCAAAAACGTAGTTACGAGACATAGCTATTTGTAGTTTATCAAATTTCCCGAGGTTAAACCTAGGGACAAGCAGGATCCTAGGTTTAACCTCGGGAGAATAATGATTGTGTCGATTTTTTATCTCCCCATCTGGTAGAGTCGTTGAACTTCGTCAGCGGAGAGAGAGCGATTGTAGATTCGGACGTCATCTATTTTTCCACTATAATCTCTGTCTGTTGTATATGTACGGGCTATTTTGAACGAAACGTTGTTCGTATTCATATCATCAGTTTTAGTCTCTTGGCTTTCGTAGCTCACCTCTTCACCATCAACAAATAACCGCCCATTACCTCCGTTCTCATTTTTTGACCACGTAAAAATAACATGATGCCATGTGTTGGCAGATAAATAACCATCATTACTCTTAACCTCATCAAAACTGGTACCATCAGGACTTCCTAAAAACACGGCAACATTACCATCGTTTTCTGTATTCATATCCATTGCATACGCTCGCTGAGAACCACTTGTATCGTACTTGCTCATTATATTGTGTCGGACTGATACGGTATCAATATTCACCCACGTAGACATTGTGATCGCGGATGTTAGATCAAGAGAAGCGCTATCGCCTGCATCGACATAATCCCCATCTCCATCAAACTCAAACGCCTGGCCGATCTTGCCTATAGCCGGAGAAGCATCACCATTTATTGTGCCGTCATTACTACTCCCGGAAACATCGTCCACGGTTGAGCCGGACACATCAGGTCCGTCAAATGACCAGTACCCCACCAAGCCGTTGGTGAATTGGTCATTGCGAGGAGCATTTTCGGTAAATGGTTTAGTTGCGTTGTACAGTCCGGTGATCTCATCGTCTGAGAGAGCGCGGTCGTATACTCGAACATCATCGATCAAGCCTTCAAACGGAGCTGACGTGCCCTGATTCCCTATTCTGAGGGGCTGTCCGTTTGTTATAGGATCACCACTGTAGTCAGAAATATCACTGGATTCTCCCTCGATACCATTCTTATAAATACGCACTTCGTCCTGGTCTCTATCTATAACCACGATAACATGGGTCCACACGTCTCGATCGATACTATCAAACCACGTTGTTGCAACATTTGTACTACCATCAGATAAGGAGTGCTGGAGGTGCATACTTTCATTGTCACCTGATTGTTGTATACGCAACTTCCATCCCTCTATATTATTGCTATTCGTTTTCTTGCCAACTATAGCCATCCTAGTGTACGGTGCCTCTGCTTTTACTTTTATCCACGCAGTGGCAGTGAGAGAGCCGGTGCCAAGATCAAAATCACTATTATCTGGATGACTTACGTAATCATCAACCCCATCAAACTCCAGTGCCTGGCCGGCAATGCCGATTCGGCGAACTGGAGCATCTTCAAGCGTGCCGTCATTATCACCAAACACATCCGTCGCTGTTGCACTCGTCATATCCGGGCCGTCAAAGGTCCAGTGAGAGATAAGACCGTCGGTGTACTTGCCTATTGTGCTAGCGTTGCGGGTAACACTGCCGGACCTGCTATAAAGATCGGCAATTTCTGAAGCAGAGAGAGCGCGGTTGTAGACCCGCATTTCATCAAGCGTACCGGCAAGATAGCCCCATGCATTCCATCTACCGATCGACGGGTCTGTGCCATTATATTTATCGCCTGAAATATTTATTGTATTTGTTCCATCACCACTCACGACCCCGTCAACGTAAGCAGTAGCTGATACCGATGTTCCCACATCTTCAACAACCACAACAACATGGTGCCACGTACCATCATTTATAGTTGTATTCAGTAAACCGCTTTCTGCTCCATCACCGTCACTATTCTGAACACGAAAAGTGATCCCCCCGCTTCGTAATCCAAGAACCCAGTACGGGTTCTCGACTGCTCTTTGGGAAGAAATAATACCATTTGCTGAATCACTATCTGTGGTTTTTATCCAAAAAGAGAAGGTTGTATCTCTATTATCTATATCCGCCCAATCACCGGCAGGCAATGAAATATTATTAATTGTATCCCCATCGAAGAAAAAAGCTCCACCCCGAATTCCACTAGACCATCCGGTAACATCACTGAATGTCCCATCATTCCCGTTCCCGCTAAAATCACCGGCGACCGTTCCGGCGCCTTCGTCAAAACTCCAGTAGCCGACCAGACCGAGGTTGTTCGGGGGACGAGAAATGACAGCTGCTTCTGCGTCGCCGACAGGAAGAATGAAGAACACTCCGCATAGTATAGAGAGAAAGAAAACGCCAAATAATTTAGGCTGAATTTCAAGTTTCAAATTTTGAATTTTAATTGAGTGCATATTTGTAATTACGCATTACCTTCCCATATGATACAAACGCTTAACTTCATCGGCAGAGAGAGCGCGGTTGTAGATGCGAACGTCATCAACTAATCCATCTAAGTAGTGAGTCCCCCCGTCCCCCCTTGCACCAATCGCCATATCTGCACTGCTAGTTACTGGAGTAAAGCTCGTTTCTATAGTTTTATCTAAAGCTCCGTTAATATAGATCTTCATTGCAGAACCATTATACGTTCCAGTAATATGTGTCCACTCTTCTTGCGGTAAATCGCCATTTGAAGAGTGACTGTTAGCAGCTCCCCCAGAAGAATACATTGAGAAGAAAGCTTTATTTTGCCCTGATTCACCACCAAGCCACCAATTTCTTGTTGAGTTGCTACCTGTCTGTCTAGAACTTAGTGCATGCCAGGTAGAATTATTTTCACGATAGATCCAACCGGAGACAGTTAGGTTAGTGAGGCCATCCATAGGTGAAACCAAGATATAATCCCCGCTCCCATCAAACGAAAACCCCTGACCAATCACCCCGGCCGCAGGCGACACATCCCCGTTTAGAGTACCGTCATTTCCATTCCCCGACACATCATCCGCGGTCGAAGCAGACACATCCGGACCGTCAAACGACCAGTGCCCGACAAGTCCGTTGGTCAGCAGGTCGTTGCGGTTTGCATTTTCGGTACTTGGTTTTGTTGCGTTGTACAACCCCTTTACTTCTTCTGCTGAAAGTGCTCGATCATAGACACGGTAATCGTCAGCTTTTCCGACATATCGATGTCCTGTTTCTGACTTTGACGCACCAAACCGATCAAGAAATATACCCACACTCGAATCGATCGTTCCTTTAAACTCTCCATTTATATAAATGTTGTACGTATACGTCGAACCGCCATCAAATTCTTTGGTTAACGTAACATAATTCCATTTATTGATACCTGAAAAATATGCTTGTGGTGAGAACACGGTGTTTGTCCCATTCAGACGAATTCTGAATTGATTGCCCGTATCAAAAAAGAGCCGATCTGACCCTACTCCAGCCGTGCTGTCAGCGCCGAAAACTGTACGAAATCCGCTGTCTTGTTCGTTCGTCGCAGGGTTGACCCACACCGACGCAGTCCACTCATCATCAGTCAAAAGCGGATGGCTAAAAGGTGGGTACACTTCTGTGTCTGTGCGCAACCCCTGCCCAAGTAGCCCCGCACCGACAAGACTGGGAGCGTGCAGCGTGCCGTCGTTGTCATTACCGGACACATCTTCGACATCAGTACCAGAGACCGTTGAGGCATCAAAGGTCCAGTGTCCAAAGAGCCCGTTAGTGTATCGATCGTTGCGGTTTGCGTTCCGTACCACTTGGCCGGAGTTGTTGTAGAGGTTTTTAATCTCGGAAGCAGAAAGGGCGCGGTTGTAGGTACGAACGTCATCAAGACGGCTTTTCGACTGACGTATCACATCTCCGTTTGAATCAACTCCGCTTCCGATGTGCAAGTCCATATCATTTTCCTCGTATGGACTACTAACATCAGAATCTTTGAGATCAGCATTGATGTACAAACTTCGGGTCCCGTTGTCGTATACTCCAACAACATGGACCCATTCACCCATAGGAAGACCGTAATAGTTAGTACTGCTTCTACTTGAAAAGTCGGCTGTATGGAAAATTATCCTATCCGGATCATCGCTATTCCCCCTACCGAAAACCCAGCCCCCCATTACTTCAAAATTTGCCGTACCTAGATATAGATTCCAAGCACCGTGCCAATCCTCCGTGGTATACAGCCAGAAACTTACCGAAAAATCATTCGGCAAACTTGGTGCTGTTCCTTTTATATAATCACTGAAGTCATCGCTTAGGTCGATCGCGCCGCCTACTCTACCTTCTCCCCACTCAGGGTTTCCGACAAACGTTCCATCATTCCCTTGCCCGCTAAAATCACCGGCAACTGTCCCTCTGCCTTCATCAAAACTCCAGTATCCGGTCAAACCTAAATTATTTGGCGGACGGGAAATTACTGCGGCGTTTGCTATGTCCGGTATACTAAACGAACCAACCGCGCATACGGCGACAAAAAGGAGGGGTACAAGGTATGTGATTTTAAGATAACGGTAATTCATATAAAGTTTACTGACTG